>NZ_JCACHU010000011.1:0-11653 GCF_059504005.1 Belnapia sp.
TGCCGAACAGATTCGCCGATATCAGGCCCGTTGGGAATCCGACAGGCTGCTAGGCGAGCGCACCCTCCCTTTCGAAGGGTTCCGCCGCCGCGCCATGCAGCGGGATGGAGATGGTGCAGGCGAGGCCGGCCGGGAGCCATTGCATCCTCACCTCCCCGCCGAGCTGCGCCTTGATGGTGGCCTCGAGGACCCGCGTCCCGAAGCCCTTCGCGGCGGGCGGGGCCTCGACCGGCGGCCCGCCGCTTTCGACCCAGCGGATCGTGACGCCGCCCCGGGACTGCGCCTCCAGCCCCCAGGTCACCGACAACCGCCCCTCGGCCACGGACAGCGCGCCGTACTTCACCGAATTCGTCGCCAGCTCGTGGAAGGCCATCGCCAGGGGCTGGGCCGCCTGCGGCGGCAGCGCCAGGTCGGGGCCGTCGAGCGCAAGGCAGGGGCCCTCGCGCCCGGCCTCGGGCAGGAAGGGCGCGACCTCGCCCCGGAGCAGGGTGCGCAGGTCGGCCCCCGCCCAGCTCTCGCCGGCGAGGATGGTCTGCGCCCGGGCGATGGCGGCCACGCGGCCCACCACCGCCCGGACGTAGTCGTCCCGCGTCGGCGCCCGGGTGAGCCGAAGGGCGGCGAGGACGACCGAGAGGGCGTTCTTCGCGCGGTGGTCCACCTCGCGCGACAGCAGGGCCTGCCGCTCCTCGGCGGCCTTGCGCCGCGAGATGTCCTGCGCGACGCCCGCGATCCGCCTGGGCCTGCCGGTTCCGCCCTCCCGCTCGACCACCGCCCCGAAGGAGGAGAGCCAGACCCAGGCGCCGTCCGGACGGCCGGTGCGGAACTCGACCTCGAAGCGGGGGGCCTCGTCCCGGGCCACGGCCCAGAACTGGCGCTCCACCCTGTCCCGGTCCTCCGGATGGATGGCCTCGAGCCAGGCCTCGAAGGGGAAGTCG
This sequence comes from Belnapia sp., assembly GCF_059504005.1. Lineage (NCBI taxonomy): Bacteria > Pseudomonadati > Pseudomonadota > Alphaproteobacteria > Acetobacterales > Roseomonadaceae > Belnapia > Belnapia sp. Next base: position 936 of record NZ_JCACHU010000011.1, read on the forward strand.
CGCGGCGGGACCGTCGGAATCTCCGCCGCGAGCGGCCCGGCGCGCGAGCCGCGGCCCGTGGCGAGGTCGAACTCCCAGGCGCTGAGCTGCCCTGCCTCGATCGCCAGCCGCAGGCGCTCCTCGCGTGCCGCGAGGGCCGCGGAGCGCTCCGCGACCCGTGTTTCGAGATCGGCATTGGCCAAGGCGAGGCGCCGCTGAGCGCGGACGACGAGGAGGGACAGCGCGAGCAGGGCCAGGGCGGCGGGGAGGGCGATGGCGGACTGGCCGAGCATCACGGCCCGCCAGCGCCCCACCACCGCCATGCGGGAGCGGTTGGCCGATGCCCAGAGCGGCAGGTCGCCGACCCGGCGTATGGCGAAGAGCCGCTCGACGCCGTCGACGGAGGAGCCCGCCTGGTAGGTCGCCCGGGCCGCGCCCGAGGCGACGGCGGCATGGAAGCTGCTCGACGGCGGGAAGGGGGCCAGCGGGCGATCGAAGCCGGGCGACCGCGCCAGGACCTCGCCGTCGCTCCGGATGAGCGTCACCGTGTCGCCCGCGTCCCGCCGGAAGGCCTCGAAGCCGCGGGCCGGGCGGTTGGGGTCGCCCGATACGTTGATCAGGCCGTCGAACTCCCCCGGCGAACGGCCGTTGCCGGCGCCCTCGCGGCGGCGGCCGATGGCGAAGAAGAGGGCATTGTCCAGCCGGCCGATGAGGACGCGGCTCACATGCAGGGCCGGGGCGTCGTCCCGGGCGAGGGCCTGGAAGTACTCCCGGTCGGAGAAGTCGATGTCGTGGGAGACCGGGAAGGTGCTGGCGCTGAGCAGGGGATGGCCGTCCCGGGCGATGACGAAGGATGTGGCGAGGAGCGGCATCGACCCGATCAGGCTGCGCACGCGGTCCCGCAGCGCCGCCTCGTCGGCCTGGATCTCCGCGTCGGACAGCCCGACGAGCGCCTCGTTGACGCGGTCGACGGCGGCGCGGTGGCCCTCGAGGACGCGGAGGACGTATTCCGCGGCCGCATCGGCGGTGCGCTCCATCTCGGCGGTCGCCTCGCCCCAGGCGGAGCGCCAGGCCATGACGGCCCCGACCCCGAGCACGAGCAGCGGCACCGCCATGGCGGCGACCGGCAGGAGCAGCAGCAACCGGCCGGCGGCGCCAGGCGGGCGGCGGCCGTCCGCCGGGGGAGCTTGGGATGACATGGTCACGCCGGGAAAGCTTAACGCATGCGGCGAACCCGCAACATGACGATCTTCGCGGGCGGCGGCAGGCCGGCGAAGGGTCCGGGCGACCGGGGCGCAGCCCTCGCCGGCGCCCTACTCGGCCACCAGCCTTTCCACCGCCAGCTCCACCTGCGGGATGTCGTAGGCCAGAAGCTCCCCGTAGAGGCGCGGCAGGTCGGCCTCGAAGAGCCCGCGCGTCACCCCCGCGGCAACGCGGGGCGCGGCGATACTCATGGCGTTGATGGAGCTGCCGGCGGGGCCGAAGGACATGGTGGTGCCGATGCCGAAGAGGTGGATGTCGCGGATCCAGGGCGTCTCGCCGGCATGGCGCTCCTGGAAGCTGCTGTCGGGGGCGAGGTAGGGGAAGCCGCCCAGGCGCTCGGCGAGCTCGGGCGGGGTCTCGCCGGGCGGGGGCGTGTAGCGGTCGCGCCAGCGGGCGATGTTGTGGGCGCAGGCCGTGAGCTCGGGCACCAGGGCCGGGTCCATCCGGGCGCCGGTGCCACAGATCAGGTAGTCGGCGATGAAGGGGCCGCGCGGCGTCTCCAGCACGGCGCGGCCGGTCTCGGTGCGGGCCGCGGTCCAGGGGCGGCCGACATGCATGGTGAAATTCGGGAAGGCGAGGACACGCGTGTAGGTGTCCTGCGGGAAGCCCTCGCGCAGGCCGAGGATGTAGCTGAGGAAGCGCCAGCGCCACGCGTCCGGCATCTCATGCATGTGGCGAAGGAAGCCGGCGAAGGTCAGCCAGCGATAGGGCTGGATGATCATCGGCTCCGCCCGGCGGCAGAAGAGATGGACCTCCGCCGCACCGGCCTCGAGCGCCGTCGCCGCATTGTCGAAGGCGGAGGCGCCGGCGCCGAGCACGGCGACGGTCCTGCCGCGCAGGGCGGCGAAGTCGATCTCCTCGCTGGCATGGGCGCGCAGCGGCTTCGGCAGGGCCGAGACGAATTCCGGCATCCACCAGGCGCCGACGCCCTCCTGCCCCGTGGCGATGACGACCTTGCGGGCCAGCAACGGCCCCTCGCTGCTCTCGATGCGGAGGCAGGGCAGGTCGTCGTCGGTCCGCGCCGGGGTGATGGCGCCGGCCGCGACGCCGTTGCGGACGGGGATGCCGGTGACGCGGCGGAACCAGAGCAGGTAGTCCTGCCAGAGCTCCTTCGGGATCCAGCGCATCGCCTCGAAATGCGCGGGCCCGAACTGCGCCTCGTGCCAGGCCTGGTAGGTGAGGGCGGGGAGGCGGAGGTCGGGGCCCGTCTGCGTCTTCCAGCTCCGCAGCGTGCGCATGCGGGCATAGGTGACCCAGGGGCCCTCGCGGCCCTCGGGCGCCCGGTCGATGAGCAGGATGTTCTCCACCTTGTCCCGCCGCAGGGCATGGGCGACGGCGAGGCCGCCCTGGCCGGCGCCGATGACAAGGCAATCGAGCACCGGGGCGCCGCCGCAGGTCTTCGGCACCAGCCAGGGGGCGCGGGGATGAGCGGTCAGCTCCAGATCGCGGGCGACATCCTGTTCCAGGTCGAGAAGGGTACGCGGTGCGGGCATCCAAGGGGCTCCTGTCGGCGCCAGCCTAGCAAGGGCTGCGCCAGCGTTGACAGGGGCGGCAAGGCGGCCAAGGCTCGGGGGCAAAGCACCGGAGGAAGCTGCCATGGAGCCGAGCCTCGTCATCCGCCGCGGAACCATCGTCGATGGCAGCGGCGGCGAGCCCTATGAGGCGGACATTGCCGTGGGCGGCGGGCGCATCCTTGCGGTCGGCAAGGTCGCGGCGCGGGGGGCAGAGGAGATCGATGCCTGCGGGATGATCGTCACCCCGGGCTTCGTCGACATCCACACCCATTACGATGCCCAGGCGACCTGGAGCAGCCGGCTCGACAGCTCCTCCCTCAACGGCGTGACGACGGCGCTGATCGGCAATTGTGGCGTCGGCTTCGCCCCCTGCCGGCCGGAGGCGCGCGAGGCGCTGGTCAAGCTGATGGAGGGCGTCGAGGACCTGCCGGAGGTCGTGCTGACCGAGGGGCTGCCCTGGAACTGGGAGAGCTTTCCGCAATTCCTCGATGTGCTCGGCAGCCGGCGCTACGACATGGACATCGCCACCCAGGTGACGCATGCGCCGCTCCGCGTGCATGTCATGGGCAAGCGCGCAGCCGCCTATGCCGAGGCGACGCCCGAGGAGACGGCCGAGATGGCGCGGCTGGCCGCCGAGGGCATCCGCGCCGGGGCGCTCGGCTTCTCCACCTCGCGCGCCATCGCCCACAGGACGCTGGACGGGACGCATACGCCGACCCTCGGCACGCCGGAGCCGGAACTGGAGGCGATCGGCCGTGCGGTCGGCGCCGCCGGGGCGAGCTGGCTGCAGGTGATCTCCGACTTCGACGAGCCGGAGGACGAGTTCGCGCGCCTTCAGCGCATTGCCGCGGCGTCCGGTCGGCCGATGACCTTCTCGCTGCTGCAGCGGGAGAGCCGGCCCTGGCTCTGGCGCTTCCTGCTCGAGCGGATCGAGGCGGCGAATGCCGCCGGAGTGCCGATGACGGGGCAGGTGATGGCGCGGCCGGTCGGGCTGATGTTCGGCTTCGAGCTGTCGCAGCACCCCTTCATGGCGCGGCCCTCCTGGCAGGCGGTGGCGCGGCTGCCCTTCGCCGAGAAGATGGCGGTGCTGCGCGACCCGGCCTTCCGCGCCCGCATCCTGTCGGAGGAGGTGCCCGATCCGACGCTTCGGGCGCGGCTGAATGTCTGGGACATGATCTTCCCCCTCGGCGACCCGCCCGACTACGAGCCGCGGCCGGAGACGAGCGTCGGCGCGGTGGCGGCGGCGCGAGGCATGGACCCGGCGGCGCTCTGCTGGGACTGGATGATGGAGCGGGACGGGAAGGCTATCCTCAACCGGCCCATCATCAACTACGCCGATCGCGACCTGGAGGCGGTGCGCGAGATGGTCGAGCACCCGCAGACGCTGATGGGGCTCGGCGATGGCGGGGCGCATGTCAGCATCATCTGCGACAGCTCCTCCACCACCCATATGCTCGCCTACTGGACGCGGGACCGGGTGCGGGGGCCGAAGCTGCCGCTGCCCTTCGCGGTGAGGCGGCTCACGCGGGACAATGCGGTGGCGCTCGGCCTTCGGGACCGGGGGCTGGTTGCCGTCGGCAAGCGGGCCGACCTCAACGTCATCGACTACGACCGGCTGCAGATCCGCGTGCCGGAACTGCGCTACGACCTGCCCGCCGGCGGCAAGCGGCTGGTGCAGGGGGCGGAAGGCTATGTGGCGACCATCGTCCATGGCGAGGTCGTCTCACGACATGGCGAGCCAACCGGGGCCTTGCCGGGGCGGCTGGTCCGCGGCGCGAGGGCTTGACGAAGCCGGCTTGAGACAGGTTACCGACCCTTCAGGAAACATGGGGTTCATTCGCCGGAGTGGATGAACCCCCGCCGGATGGGCCCGTTTGCGCGAAAGAGGCGGCGCGTTGCGCGCCGGCCACAGCAAACGGAGCCGACACGATGAACCGACGCCATGCGATCCTTGGACTTGCCGCCGCCGGGGCGGCCGTGCCGCTGCTACGCGGGACCGCCCTGGCTCAGACCGCGCCGATGGTGACGCCCGGGACCGTGCGCACTCTCTCGGCCACCGAGCACACGGCGATGACGCTGATGAACGGGACGCTCGCCAAGCAGACCAGCCAGATGGCGCTGGAGCGGTCCGAGAACTTGAAGGTGAAGCAGTTCGCCACCTTCGAGATCGCCGAGCAGACCGCGCTCGCCCAGGTGATGACCGATGTGGCGAACCCGCCGCCGGTGCCGCTCGATGCCGAGCACCAGGCGGTGCTGACCAGCCTGCAGTCCCTCTCCGGCCCGGCCTTCGACCGCGCCTATGTGCAGAGCCAGCTGCTCAGCCACCGCGAGAGCCTGCTGGTGCAGCAGGGCTATCTCGACAACACCAACCGCAGCGTCGACGGGCAGCACATTGCTGTGCTGGCGCGCATGTCGATCCAGCAACACATCACCATGCTGGAAGAGCTCAACATGATGCTCCAGCGCACCTGACCAAGGGGGTGAGCGGGCGGGGCGGCGCGATCCGCCGCCCCCTCCACCTCAGCCGGGGATGCGCACCGGCAGGTTGGTGATGCCGTGGACGAAGGAGGAGTAGGTCCGCTCGGCCGGGCCCACCACCTCGATCTTCGGGAAGCGCTGCAGGATCTCCTCCCACAGGATCTTCAGCTGCAGCTCGGCGAGGCGGTTGCCGACGCAGCGATGGATGCCGAAGCCGAAGGACAGGTGCTGCCGCGGCCGCGCGCGGTCGATGATGAAGCGGTCCGGCTGCTCGATCGCCGCCTCGTCGCGGTTGCCCGAGATGTACCACATGACGACTTTGTCGCCCTCGCGGATCGTCTTGCCGCCGATCTCGAAATCCGCGACCGCCGTGCGCCGCATATGGGCGAGCGGCGTCTGGTAGCGGATGATCTCCGGCACCATGGTCTCGATCAGGCCCGGGTTGGCGCGGAGCTTGTCGTACTCGCCCGGATTTTCGTTGAGGAAGAGCACGCCGCCGCTGATCGAGTTGCGCGTGGTGTCGTTGCCCCCGACGATCAGCAGGATCAGGTTCCCCATGAACTCGCGCGGCGTCATGTTCCGCGTGGCCTCGCCATGGGCGAGCATGGAGATGAGGTCGGGGCGCGGCTCGGCATTCACCCGCTCGTTCCAGAGCGTCATGAAGGCGCCAAGCATCTCGGCGAAGACGGCCTCGCGCTGCTCCTCGCTCTCGATCAGCCCGCCCGGCATGGGCAGCGCCGTCGCGCAGTCCGACCAGTGGGACAGCTTGCGCCGCTCCTCCTGCGGGAAGTCGAAGAGCGTCGCCAGCATGGCGACCGTCAGCTCGATCGAGACGCGGTCGACCCAGTTGAAGGTCTCGTTGCGCGGCAGGCCCTGCAGGATGCGGATGGCGCGCTCGCGGATCATGTGCTCGAGCTTGGCGAGGTTGGCGGGCGCCACGATGGGCTGCACGACCTTCCGCTGGTCGTCATGCTGCGGCGGGTCCATGGCGATGAACATCGGCAGGCGCAGCGACTTGTCGCGGTCGCGGATGGTGATGCCGCCGTGAAGGCTGTCGGAGGACAGCACCTTGTGCGCCAGCTCGCACTGCATGATCTCCTTGTAGGTGGAGATCGACCAGAAGGGGCCGAACATGCTCTCGGCCGTGTAGTGCACCGGCGCCTCGCGCCGCAGCCGGGCGAAATAGGGATGCCAGGCATCGTCGCGGAAGATCGCCGGGTTGCTCGGGTCGAGCCGGTCGAGCGGCGTCGAGGCTGCGATGCGGGCGTGGTCGAGGTCGACGGGGGCGTTCATGGCCGGCTCCTCTCTCTGTCTTCGTTCTAGTGTTGCGCCTCCGGCATCCGGACGACGAGGCCGTCGAGCTCGGGCGACATGGTGATCTGGCAGGAGAGGCGGGAATTGGGCTCGGCCGTCGCGGCGAAGCTCAGCATGCTGGCCTCCTGCTCGCTCGCCGTGCCGCATTTCGCCAGCCAGGCCTCGTCCACATAGACATGGCAGGTGGCGCAGGCGCATTCGCCGCCGCAATCGGCATCGATGCCGGGGATGCCGTTGTCGATGGCGCCCTGCATCACGGATTTGCCGGGCTCCAGCTCGATCCGGTGCTCGGTGCCGTTGTGCTCGATATAGGTGACCTGCGGCATGCGCGTCCTTCCCTTCAGTCTTTTCGTCAGATGGCGAGGTCCTTGAGCGGCATCGCCGCGTCTCGCAGCAGGTGCGGCGCCACCTGCCGCTGCTTCGAGACCAGGATGCGCCCCGCCATGAAGTCAGCCGGCGCGTTCACCGCCTCCACCGCCAGCACGCGATGGTCGGCGGCAAGGTGGAAGACGGCGAAGCTGCCGCCCTCCGGCTCGCCGCGCACCACCGCTTCGGCCGGGTCGAAGGCCAGGCCCGCGATCTGCAGGCGGAGGTCGTACTGGTCCGACCAGAACCAGGGTACCTCCGGGATCGGTGCCGGGCGGCCGCAGATATCGGCGGCGGCCTGCTTCGCCTGCTCGATGGCGTTGGGCACGCTCTCAAGGCGCGCCTCGCGGCCATAGAGGGGCAAGGGGCGGCGGGTGCAGTCGCCGATGGCATGGATCAGCGGGTCCGAGCTGCGGGCAGCGAGGTCGACGGTGATGCCGCCGCCGGCCTCGAGGCCGCACGCCACGGCCAGCGCGTCATTGGGAACGGCGCCGATACCGACGAGGACCGCATCGCAGGGGACGTGGCGGCCGTCGACCAGGCGGACGGCGGCGACGGCGCCCCCTTCGCCCTCGATCGCCTCGACGCCCGCTTCCAGCAGCAGCTCAACGCCCTCGGCGCGGTGGCGGGCCTCGAGGAAGGCGGAGAGGGCCTGGCCGGCGACGCGGGCCAGCACCCGGGCCTCCCGCTCGATCACCACGGCGCTGGCGCCGAGGGTGCGGGCGGAGGCGGCGACCTCGAGGCCGATATAGCCGCCGCCGATGATGGCGAGGCGGCAGCCGGGCGCGAGCACCGCGGCCAGGGCGTCGGCATCGGCGGCGCTGCGGAGGGCGAGCACGCCGCGCAGCGCCTCCCCGGGCAGGCCGAGGCGACGGGGCGAGGCGCCGGTCGCCAGGATCAGCCGGTCGTAGGGAAGGGTGCTGCCGTCGTCCAGGGCGAGGCAGCGGGCGGCGCGGTCGATCGCCATGACGCGCGTGCCGAGCCGGGTGGCGATGGCCTGCTGGAGGTAGAAGCGCTCCGGCCGGAGGGCGAGGTTGTCGGCCGTCGCCTCGCGCTTCAGCCAGGCCTTCGAGAGGGGCGGGCGCTGGTAGGGCAGCAGCGGCTCCTCGCCGACCAGGGTGATCGGCGCCTTCCAACCATACTGACGCAGGAAGGCCGCGGCCGAGCCGCCCGCATGGCCGGCGCCGGCGATGACGATGCCTGCCTCCTCCTGGCTCACCCGGACTGCTCCTCCTGGGATCTGGATGGCGTCAGGATGGGCATGGCGGAGCGGATGGCGTCAAGGGAACCCTGCGGCGGCAGGGGCTACCGCATCGGCCGTCACAACCACGTCATGCTGCGGGGCCGAAGGCTTGGCAATGCGTTCGCGTATCGACAGGCGTGGCCCGTGGCGGCGGTGCCTGAATATCGGTGAAGCCCATGCATGCGCGTAGGATACTGATCGTAGAGGACGACCCGATGGTCGCGCTCGATCTTGAGGAGATCGTGCTCGGCCTGGCGGAGGGTAGTGCCCAGGTCGCGCTCGCCGCCTCCGTGGTCGAGGCGAAGCGGGCGCTCGCCGACACGGCCTTCGACGCGGCACTGCTCGACATCGACGTGCTGGATGGCAAGACCTTCGAGCTGGCGGCGGCGCTGCATAGCCGGGGCCTGCCCTTCGCCTTCGTCTCGGGCTCGCGACCGGAGGAGCTGCCGCCGGAGCTGCGCTCCGTCCCCTTCGTGCCGAAACCCTATGATCCTGCCGACATCGAACACACCTTGCGCGCAAGGCTCTCGTCAAGGACCTGATTTGGTGCGAATTGACGGTATGTCGGCTTCAGCTTCGGACGGGCATCGATGAACGCCTTCGAGGGCCAGGCGGATGAGGCCGAACCTCGCCGGTCTCAGGGATGCCGCTGGGACGAGGCCGAGCGCCTGTCCGCCCTCGACAGTTACGGCGTCCTCGACACGCCGCCGGAACGCGATTTCGACGAGGTGGTCCAGCTCGCGGCCCAGCTCTGCGAGGCGCCCTTCGCCGTGGTCAACCTGATCGCCGAGAACCGGCAGTTCTTCAAGGCGGAGATCGGCCTCGGCGTGCGGGAGACGCCGCTCGACGTCTCGATCTGCGCCCATGCGATCCTGCAGCCGGGCCTCTTCGTGGTGCCCGACACCACCCGGGACCCGCGCTTCGCCTCCAACCCTCTGGTGACGGGGGCGCCGCATCTCCGCTTCTATGCCGGTGCGCTGCTGGAGACGGAGGATGGGCTGCCGCTCGGCACCCTCTGCGTGCTGGACAGCGTGCCGCGCCCGGCCGGGCTGACCGCGCAGCAGCGCTTCGCCCTCGACGTCCTGGCGCGGCAGGTGATGGCGCAGCTCGAGCTGCGCCGGGCGCTCGAGGCGCGGCGGGCGAGCGAGCGGCGCTTCCGCGTGCTGGCGGATGCGATGCCGCAGATGGTTTGGTCCACCCTGCCGGACGGGTCGCACGACTACTACAACGCGCGCTGGTACGCCTTCACCGGCGTGCCCTTCGGCTCCACGGACGGCGCCGGCTGGAACGGCATGTTCCACCCGGACGACCAGGCCCGCGCCTGGGAGCGCTGGCGCCATTCGCTCGAGACCGGCGATCCTTACGAGATCGAGTACCGGCTGCGCCGCGCCGATGGCGCCTATCGCTGGGCGCTCGGCCGCGCCCTACCGGTGCGCGACGCGGCGGGCAGGATCGAGCGCTGGTTCGGCACCTGCACCGACATCGAGGATATCAAGGCGACCGAGGAGAAGCTCCGCGTCAGCGAGGAGCGCCTGCGCCTGGCGCTCGGCGCGGCGGAGATGATCGGCACCTTCGTCTGGGAGGTGCCGGCGGACCGCGTCACCGCCGATGCCGGCTTCGCCCGGTTGTTCGGGCAGGATCCGGCGGCCATGGCCTCCGGCATCGCCATGGGCGGCCTCACCGCGGCGGTGGCGCCGGAGGACCGCGACCGGATGTGGCAGCTCATGCTGCAGGCGATGGAGACGGGAGAGCCATTCGAGGCGGAGTACCGGCTGCCGCAGGCGGGTGGCGAAATTCGCTGGGTGGTCGCGCGCGGCCGCTGCACCCGCGACGCGGCCGGGCAGCCGCAGCGCTTCTCGGGCGCCGTCGTCGACATCACGGAGCGCAAGCGGGCGGAGGAGGGGCAGGAGCTGCTGGCCAAGGAGCTCTCGCACCGGATCAAGAACATCTTCACCGTGATCGGCGGGTTGGTCTCGCTCTCCGCCTCCGGCGCCTCCGAGGAGGTGAAGGGCTTCGCCGCCGTGGTCCGCCGCCGGCTGCAGGCGCTGGCGCGGGCGCATGAGTATGTGCGGCCGCACGGGGGCGATGCGCAGGCCGCGGCGGAAGGGACGACGCTGAAGGGGCTGATCGCCACCCTGCTCGCGCCCTACGGGACGGAGGAGGCGGGGCGGCTGCATCTCGCCGGCGACGACGTGCCGGTCGGCGTGAAGGCGGCGACCTCGCTGGCGCTGATCCTGCACGAGCTGGCGACCAACGCGGCGAAATACGGCGCGCTGTCGCAGCCCGAGGGCGGCGTCGCCATCACCGGCGAGCGGCTGGGCGAGCGCTTCGGCCTCGTCTGGCGGGAGCGCGGCGGGCCGGCGGTCGAGGGGCCGCCGGAGCGGCGCGGCTTCGGCACCATCCTGGCGGAGCGCGGCGCCATCACCCAGCTCGGCGGCAGCATCGCGCAGGACTGGGCGCGCGAGGGGATGACCCTGCGGCTGGAGGTGCCGCTGGCGCGCCTGGTCTACTGAGTCGGCTCTGAATAACCCCGTTAGGCCGCGCGGGCTGTAGCTGGGAGA
>NZ_JCACHU010000012.1:0-11519 GCF_059504005.1 Belnapia sp.
CGGCCTCGTAAACCTGGGTGTCGCCTTACCTCGTAAAGCTGGGTGTCGCTTGACACATGGTCGGGTCGTGGTGCGGTTGCGGGCCGCCAGAGCACCGCAAGCCGCCCTTCTCAGTCAGCGAGGGCTGGATGCTAGTGGTCCGCTTCAGGATGTCGGGCGCGCCTGGCCGATGACCGGGATGGGCGCCCTCCAGCCTGACCTTCCCTGCTTCGGCAACTCGGGACGGGGATGCCGCCCCAAGCCGCTCGAAGCGTTTCGTAGAGGTAGTCAGATCTCCGTGGCCTCGGACAGGGTAAGGGCATCTTCAGTATCAACGCCGAGATACCTTACCGTGCTCTCTAGCTTCGTATGGCCGAGCAGGATCTGCACGGCCCGCAAGTTGCCGGTCCGCTTGTAGATAAGGGCGACCTTCGTTCGGCGCAGACTATGTGTGCCGTAGGCTGACCGCCCAAGCCCAATGGCTTCGACCCAGTCGCCAACGAGGCGAGCATATTGGCGGGTGCTAAGATGGTGGCTCATCCTGGATCGGCTCGGGAACACACTCGTCCAGCGCGCCGCCACGGATCTTCAGCCATGCCAGCAGGCTGTCGCGGGTTTGCTCCGTTAGCTCGAACTGCACTGCCTGCCCGGTCTTCCGCTGGATGACGGTCGCGCGGTGGCGGGCGGCGCCATTCACGACCAGCTGGCCAATCGTAAGCCTGACTACGTCGCAGCCCCTGAGTTTGCTGTCGATCGCCAAGTCGAACATGGCTAGGTAGCGAAGCCGCTGCTCCCGTTGGAGATTAAAACGGATAGCCCAGACCTGCTTGGGTTTATGGGGCGGCTTGGGACCAATGAAGCGTCCCTTGATCCAAGGTAAGACCCGCCTCGTATGAGAGAGTAGAGCACCAGCATTGGCTTGTTGCATAGCACGTCTCCTGAGCCGCAGGATTGCGGCTTAGGAGGAAGCGCCAAGGTAGCGTCTGGCCGAATGCGGACGGGCGGTTGTCAAGGGCTGTCCGGGCGACTGCTGGCGTTCGCCTTCGGGAGGTGTTTCGCGGAGTTGCTCCTAAGCGGTCTCCCCTGACCGAGCACAAAGCAGCTTCTTCGTCGGTTTGGCTGTCACTCAGGCAAGCCGGCCCTTCGCAAGGCGTCCAGCAAACGGGCCTTCTGCTCTCCCTGCCAGGGCGTTAACCTCGCCATCGTGCTGACCCGAAACTCGGGCGCGACCAAAAGCACTTGACGCGCGAGCGCCGCGGCTTCGTCGGCGCGGCCTAGGGCTACTGCCGCACCAATCATGGTCCGGAGGTTCGGAACATGAGACGGGTTCGAGATGGCAGCACGTGCCCCGAGCCGCAGTGCCGTCTCGTGATCGCCGAGCGCGTAGTGTGCCGTGGACAGGATATGCTCGTGGAAGAAGGTGAACGGGTCCGCCGGCGCAAGGCGCAGCGCATGCTCCGCCCAGAAGACCGCTTCCTCCGCGCGGTTCAGCCAGATCCGCAGCGCGGCACCGAAGCTCCAAGACAGCGCGCAACTCGGGCTGACGGATACGGCGCGGTCGAGCAACCGCCCGGCATTTGCGAAATCGTGCCGGAAATAGCCGAGCACGTTGCCGCGTATCGCCATCGCCAGCGCGTCGTTCGGGTCACGTTCCAGGGCCTCCAGCGCAAGGCCGGTGCTTGCCTCGGCGTCCCCTGCCGGGTCGGGCGACCATCCCTGCGCTGCGCAGAATACGTGCAACCAAGCGAGGTAGGTTCGTGCCAGGGCGAAGCCAGTATCAGCCGCGATGGCCTGATCGAACAGCGCGCGAGCCTCCTCGAAGCAGGCACGGTCAAGCCGGTGGAACCTGTCGAGGCCCCGCAGCACAAGGTCGTAGGCCGTGAGGTTTCCAGGTGGCTTACGCATGGCCCGCCGCAGTTCCTGGGCGCGCACCTCTGGCGCAATGGTGGCCACGGCCTCTGCTGCGACGCGGTCCTGCAGGGCGAAGAGGTCGGACGCCTCGCCCTCGTGGCGATCGCCACGGATGATCGCGCCCGTCTCGCAGTCCGAAAGCTCGGTGGTGATGCGCAGGCGCCTGGCGCTGCGCTGCACCCCTCCATGCAGCATGTAGCGCACGCCCAGCCTTCGGCCGACATCGCGCGGGTCCGTCGTGACCTCGGCAACCGAGAGAGCTGACCCGCGCGAGACAACGACGATGCGCTCGAGGCCGGAGAGCACGTGCACGATGCCCTCGACTATCCCATCCGCGAAGTATGCATCCGCTGGATCGAGAAGGTTTTTTCGGAATGGCAGCACAGCGATGGAGGGCCGGTCCTCGGACAACACCGCGGCTGGGTTCGCCGAGCGCGCCGGCTCGGCCTCGACCTCGGCCTCCAGCACGTAGCCGCGGCGCAGCAGGGTGCGCAGCAGCGCCTCATCGGCGCCGAGGGCGCGGCGGATCTCGGCCACGCACTGGGTCAGCCCGTTTTCGGTCACGTAGATGCCGGGCCAGACCGCCTCCATCAGGTGGTTGCGCGCGACCACCTCGCCGGCGCGTTCGGCCAGGTGCAGCAGCACCTGCGCGGTCTTCGGGCGGAGCACGATTTCGGCGCCGTCCAAGCGGCGGACGGCGCCACGGCCAGGCTCGAAGACGTGCTCGCCGATGGCGTAGCTCGAAAACCGCACGCGGCGCACCCCGCTCGATCGACGGAGCCCAAGGCCCCGCTCCGTTGCATAACCCGACCGGCAGCGGAAGCGCGAGGGTTGCGACGCGGTCATTGCGGCTGCGGATTTCACATTTGCATCGGCGCATTTTCACACCGGCTTCAGGTGGGCGCCGCGGCACCGCGGCACCGTCGCCGCACCGCACCCCAGCGGAGGAGCCGGGACAGCCATGCACCAACTCGCCGAGGCTTCGGGCTGGATCGCCAGCGGCTGCGTACTCGCCGCCTTCCTGATGCGGCGCATGCAGCCGCTGCGGCTCGCCGCGATCGCCAGCAACGCCGCCTTCATCGCCTACGCGGCGCAGCTGGAACTGCTGCCGATCCTGTTGCTGCACACCGCATTGCTGCCGATCAACCTTTGGCGGCTTTGGGAGCAGGGGCGGGCCGGCGGTGCGCCGCGGGGCCTGCCGCGTGCCGGCTGGGCGGTCGCCGCGCTGCTGCTCGCCATGCTGCTGGCGCCCGGCCCGGCGGCGGGGGGCGAGGCGTCGGCACCGCCGGTCGTCGAGGTCCGCTCCCTCGACGCGGGCGGGCTGGGCGGGACGCTGCTGGTGCCGGCGCGGCGGCCCCCCAACGGGCTGGTGCTGCTGCTGCCCGACGGCCCGGACGCCGACGCGCGCGGCGCGCCCTACGTCGAGCAGTTGCTCGGCGCCGGCTTTGCCGTCTTCGACGCGCTGCAAGGCGGGGAGGACGCCGCGGCCGCGCGGGCCGTCGCGGAGCTGCCCGCGGCGGCGGGGCTCGGCCCGCTGCCGGTCGCCGTGCTCGGCTTCGGGGCCGGGGCGCGCGTGGCCCTGCGGCTCGGGCCGGGCGTCGCGGCGCGCGTCCTGCTCTACCCCGGCTGCGCCAGCCCGGCGGAGGACGACGCCGGCGCCGACCCGCTGCTGCTGCTGCACGGCGCGGCCGAAGCGGGCGGTGGAGCCTGCGCGGCGCTTGCCGCTTGGCTGGCCCGGGACGGGCGCCCGGTGCGGCGCATCGCCTACGCCGGCGCGTATTACGCCTGGGACTATCCGGCCTACGGCCTCGGCCGCCGCATCTTGCTGCGGCGCCCGGACGGGGCGGAGGGCTTGGTTCCCGCCCTGCCCTGGCCGGAGCTCGCCGCGATGTCGGCGGCCCAGGCGGCGGGCTTCCTCGCCACGGCGCTCGGCAGGGCCGGCGCGCCGTGAGCGCAGCCGCGACGATGCCCCTGCCGCGGACGGCGGAACGCCTGCCGAAGCGCCGCCAGGCTTCGCCCGCGCGCCGGCCGCCGCGCGCCGCGCCGCCGCCGTTCCGCGGCTGGCGCGTGGTCGCGGGCGCTTTCCTCGTGCTGATGGCGGGCTACGGCGCCGCCTATTCCTACGCCGCAGTCGCCGCCGAGCTCGAGGCCGCCTTCGGCGCCTCCCGGACCTCGGTCAGCGTGGTCTACGGCCTCTGCGGCTGCACCGCCTTCCTGGTCAGCGCGGTGAGCGGGCCGCTCGCCGACCGCGTCGGCCCGCGGCCGCCGGCCGTCGCGGGGATGGCGCTGGTCGCGGTCGGGCTGCTCACCGCGGCGACGGCGCGGACCCTGGCTGAGATCTACCTCTGCTACGGGCTCGTCATCGGCCTCGGCATCGGCTTCGCCCACGTGCCCGCGTTCGCCGCCGTGCAGCGCTGGTTCGTCGCTTGGCGCGGCCTCGCCTCGGGCATCGCCGCGGCGGGCATCGGCGTCGGCACGGCGCTGGTGCCGCCGGCGGCCTGGGGCGCCGCGGCGCTCGGCGGCTGGCGCACGGCCTTCGCCGTCGCCGGCGTGGCCGTGGCGGCCGTCGGCATCGGCGGCGCGTTCTTGCTGGCCGCCTCCCCCGAGCGGTACGGCGAGCGCTGCGACGGGCGCGCCGGGGCGCCCGCGCCCGCGCCGCAGCGGGCCGCGGCGCTGCCGGGGACGGGCGCGGCCGCGACGCTGCGCGCCCGGGGCTTCTGGCTGCACTACGCGGGGACGCTGCTGGTTTCCGTGCCGGTATCCCTGCCCTTCGCCCACCTCGCGCAATCCGCCGTGGACGCCGGGCTGGCGCGGACGGAGGCGTCGCGCTGCTCAGCCTGCTCGGCGTCGGCTCGATCGCCGGCCGCTTCGCACTCGGCGCGCTGGCCGACGAACTCGGCCGGGGCGCCACCTTCCTCGGCTGCTGCGCCGCGGTCGCGGGGCTGACGGCGCTCTGGGCGGCGGCGGCCGACCACCTGCGCTTCGCGGCCTTCGCGGTCGGCTTCGGCGTTGCCTATGGCGGCTTCGTGGCGCTGCTGCCGGCGGTGACCGCCGACCGCTTCGGCCACCGCGACGCCGGCGCCGTCATCGGCGTACTCTACACCGGGCGCGGCATCGCCCTGCTGGCCGCCGCGCCGGCGCTCGCCCTCTTGTCGGAGTGGAGCGGGGGCTACGCCCTGCCGCTCGGCGCCATGGCGCTGGCAGCGCCGGCGGGGTGGCGCTGCTTGCGGCCGTGCCGCGGTCGTCTTAGGTCAACTTGCCGCCCGACCCGGCAGCGGAGCCGAACGACCTGATGCCCGCTCCTGGGCAAGGCGCGCAGCGACCTTGAGCGTCCGACATGGGCGCAAACTGGCCATGGACCCGCTGTGGCTTCTATGGCCGCTGTCCGCCCTCTGCTGATCTCGGGTGAATACAAAGCGCCTGGCGCGTACCGCCAGCGTGCCGATCGGCCTGGGGACAAGCCTCCATCAAAGTGGGCCACGGTGCCACAGGAGCAGGCGCTGAACGGGCCACCTCCAGCCTCTGACGGCCGGCGCGGTTCGTCCTTGCGCGGCAGCGGAAGCAAGGCCGACGGTCCCGTGGGGAACAGTGTAGCGCGGCAGCGCCGGACGCCAATAAGCTCCCGGCCGCATCGGAGGGGGTCAGCATGACGGCCACGACGGCGAGTTCCAGCACTCGCTTGGCGCCTGCCCTTCGCCGGCCGAGCAGGGCACTGCGCGCCCTGTGCTTGGCGGCACTTCTCCTAGGCGCACCTGCGGCCGCCAGCGAGAGCGCCACCTCTTCTTCTGCTGGAGCCGGGTCTCTCCCGGCGGGCTTTTCGCTGAACCCAAACTCGGTGACAGTGTCCGGCCTGTCTTCGGGCGGCTTCATCGCCCACCAGTTCCACATCGCCCACTCCGACCTGGTGCGTGGGGCTGGCATCGTTGCCGGAGGTCCCTTCGGCTGCGCCGAGCGCGTACCGAACCCCTGGGTGTTCGGGGCAGCGCCACTCCTGCGCGTCCAGGCCGCGACCCTCTCCTGCACCCATGTCGCGGGGTCGACCCTGCTCGGCCTGCCGGTCCCGCCTCCGCGCGTCGAAGTCAGCCTCGCGGTGGTCGCCGAGGCCCGGCGCACGGGCACCATCGCCGCGCCATCCCACCTGGCGAGCACGCGGGTCTGGCTGTTCCGCGGCGAAGCCGACGAGGTGGTGCCCAGGGAGACCTTCGACGTCCTCGTCTCGCTCTACCGGCGGCTCGGAGTGGCCGAACCGAACCTCCTGGTCAGGCCCAACAACGGCCCGAAAGCCGCGCACGGGATGCCGGTGTCCGACTTTCCCGAACGCGGCCCGCTCCCGGCCCGGGCCTGCGGCATCTACGGGCCGCCTTTCATCAATCGGTGCGGCTTTGATGCGGCAGGCGAAATCCTGGCGCACCTGTACGGCCCACTGAATGCCCCGGGCGACGCGATGGTTGGAGGCGAACTACGCTCCTTCGACCAGCGTCCCTTCGTCCCCCCCGCCCGTGAGGAGACGGGGATGGCTGCGGTTGGCTGGATCTATGTGCCGACGGAGTGCCGCCACCAACGTTGCAACCTGCACGTCGTGTTCCACGGTTGCCAGCAGGACGCGGGAACCCCGCCCGCCGCAGGCGGGATTGGTGCTGATTTCCTACTCGACGCCGGATATGGCCGCTGGGCCGTGTCCAATCGCGTGGTAGTCCTCTACCCGCAAGTAACGGGAACCGCCTTGAACCCGCGCCGCTGCTGGGACTGGTGGGGCTACAGCGGCGAGGGCTACCTTGGCCGCGGCGCCCCGCAGATCGCCGCCGTCAGAGCCATGGTGGCGCGCCTGCTCGACGCGCGGTGAGGCGCGGAACGGCGTCCTCCGCACATGGTCGGCCCGCCCATGTACTGGCCTGCCGTCGTGGAAGCGGTCCACCGGTGATGCAGTCCGGCGGGTTAGTGGTCCGCTTTCCGCCCTTCTCGGCCAGCAGGGGCGATCGATCCGATGTCCGCTCATGGAAACGGTGAGCAGCGACCCGGAGCGTCCGACATGGGCGCATAGCCATCCTGGCGGAATCTGGCCGGAAGCGGAACGGCAGCTCCAAGGTGCTTCGAGAGCAAAGCGGACATCGATGGTGTCTAGATAGTTTACTGGCCCTCAGCTCGAAGCGGTTTTGGACGGTGCATTGTCATGCTGCGGGAAGGTAGGTCACCGTTCCAATGCAAGTCTCGTCGGCACCGGCCTGCATGGCGTTCACCGGCTCTTCCCAAGTGGTCTCGATGGCGGCGCGGAACCGAGCCTGCTGCACCTCCATTGCCCATACCACGTCACCTGCTTCACCCGTGTGGGGTCTGGGTCCATCTAATCCGCCTTGCAGGTCTCGCACCACCCTCGTCGCGTTCGGGGCATCGCGGCTGGGCAGGGCGCTCGCTGCCGCAGCCCGATGTGCGCTTAAACAGGCGTCGACACTACGCAGGTTCAACCGGAACAGCATCACGGTTACTCGGCTGAGCCGTCCGCCGTCGAACCAGACCAGCGCGAAGTCACTGCGGCTTTGCCTCCCACTCCTTATGTGGCTTGGACCACGGTAGGTAGCGGGTCGGCCAGTTATCGAAGCACCGACGGCTGGTACTAGCTGGCCGCCCATCCGCAAAGCCGCGCGGTGCGCCTCGGCAGGAGCCATGCCGAAAGCGAAAGGCCCCCATGCTCGGGCCTGATCAGCCTGACCCGGAGCGCGGAATGCCACCGCGCGAGAGGCGATCTCTGCCGCCATGGCGGGGCCAGGGCTTGCTTGGAAGGCAATTACGAGCCCGGCGGCCATACCCAGCCACCTACGACGCAGGCTCGTCCTAGAGAGATGTCGGCGCATGATGCTTGCTCCTATGGCCAAGCATGGGGCGGTCAGCGGGCCTCGGCTAGCTGAACCGCTGCGGGTTGCCGGATTGCGACGCTGTCCGCGGTGTCGACAGTCAGTGAACGGGCGAGGTCCCGGTAGACCTCAAGCAAGCTCAAGGCGCGTCCACCGCGAACGAAGATGGACCTGTTCGCCCTCGCGGCCGTGCCCACAACAGCGCCAGCGGGTTGGTTTGGCGCACGTGCGAACTCGGCAAGAAAGCGTCGAGCCCCGGCCGGTCCCAGCAAGTGTACGAGGTAGAGGTCGGTCCCACTGGCCTTTCGTCCGAGCGTCTGCTCCAGCGCCCCGCGCCAGCCCTCTAGGCGCTCCGCAGCCAGCGCCGACGCAAAATGCGGGTCGTCGCGCAGGCGCAGCACCTCGGTGACGAGGCGGCGGTTGGCCGGCAGGCTGCCGCGAGGAACCGACGCAAGGGCAGCCGCATGCTGCGCCAGCCCGTGCCGGGAGCCATAGTCGCGCACCACCTCAAGCCAAGTGGCGCTGGTGAACTGCATCAGCCCGCGAGCGGAGGAGCCTCGGCTGTGCGCACCGGCGTCGAGGCCGCTCTCACGCCGAGCAATGGCGAAGAGCAGCCCCGCATTAACACCGGTTGCTGTCTCGGCCCGTTGCAGGGCTGCGAGCACCACGGGAGCAGGTTCCGCAGCGGAAATCCTGACGGCAGGCTCCGCCCGCCTTGCTGCTACCGTCGATGCTCTGTGCCGAGGCGCCGGCGCTTTGACATGCCGATCCGTAGTCTGAATCGATGCGGCGCGGGCCTGGTCCCGCTGGCCAGCCTCAGCTTGTTGGGTGGTCCCGATAAGCCCGAGAGGGGCAAACAGCAGAGCCAGCATGAGGCTGACGCGGCGGCGACGTCCAAAGTTGGGCACAAGGCTGAAACACGCACCGGCGACGCCGGCACGGAGGCTGATGTCGATCATAGGTTCGTCCGGGGTTGGCGAGCCGTGGCGCCCCTGGGACGCTCCCGGCGGCGCTGGGCCGCTTGCTCGCTCGAAAGGCAGTTACCGTGTCTGTCGGAGGACCGACGGGGCCGGTGGGGAAGCGCGCTCCGACTTGCCTGGAACGCGGTGGTGGTCCGCTAGGTCTCTGTGACGCCGATCGCTTGGCTCATCTTGGCTTCCGCTCCCGTCTTGTGCGGATGTCTTGCCAAAGCGCTTTGCGGCACTCCAATCGGAAGCACCGTCACTCCTCATCGGCAGCACCGGACGATGCGCATCCGCTTAAAGTTCTAGACGAAACGGAATTCCTCTAAATCCATGTTAAGTGGCCAGGATTGCTGCCTGGGCGCGCCTCGACGGCGGCGATGCGGCACGACAGACAGGAGTCTATCTCACGATTACGTGATACTCACTGCGCTTGCGTTCTAAACCATACGGAGAATTGCAGAGTATCACATTGCTCGGCTGGATATTTCTGGTCGCCGGACAGAATGCGTGCAGGCAGGTGCCGTACCCTCGAGGAAGCGTGCGAGGCGGCTGAAGGCGCTACTCCGCGGATCGGTCGCCCGCCAAACCAGGCCAATGGTGCGGCCGACGGTCCCACCTTCGAACTCGCGGTGGCGGACGAGGCCGTCGAGGTCGGCGCGCTCCCGCGTGGCCAGCAGCGGCAACAGCGTGAAGCCCTCACCGGCAGCAACCATGTGGCGCAGCATTTCCAGGCTGCTGGCTAGGCGGGAGCCTCGTCCGGCTCCGGTGGTACCGCACAGAGCCAAAGCCTGATCGCGCAGACAGTGCCCCTCCTCCAGCAACAGAAGGCCCTCACCGGCTAGGTCCGCGGCTGTGACCGTCGACTGCGCGGCTAGCGGGTGCTCGGCCGGAAAAGCGGCGAGGAAGGGCTCGAAGAACAACGGAGCGGTCGCCACGCCATCTGTGCCAACTGGCACAGCCAACAGGACAGCATCCAATTCGCCGGCCTGCAGGGCCTCCAGTAACCCGGCTGTGCGCCCCTCCTCTAACCGCAGTTCGAGTTGGGGAAAGGCGCTCCTCACCTCGCGGAGCAGGCCCGGCAGATAGTAAGGGCCGAGGGTGGCGATGGCGCCTAGCCGCAGTGGGCCGTCCAGCGGCCCAGAACGGCGCTGCGCTGTCTCCAACAACGTCCGGGCGCCGTCGAGCAGGTCGCGCGCCTGTTGGAGCAGCGGCTCGCCCTCTGTAGTAACTGCGATGCGGCGTGAAGTGCGCTCGAACAGTGCGACCCCGAGCAGGCCCTCGAGCTTGCGCACCTGCTCGCTCAAGCCAGCTTGGCTTACGCCGCAGCGCTCAGCAGCGCGTCCGAAGTGTCGGAGCTCGGCGACGGCCACCGCATATTCGAGGTCGCGCAGTGACAGACCGGCAAGGGAGAGCGAAGGCATGGCGTCCCTGGTACCAGCAAGGGTCGTCAAAATGAGATCGATTTGCAGTGAGTGAGATGACATGCATCCGGCGTGGCCAATCGGCTACGGTGACCACCGCACTGCCGCAGGAGGTACCCTTCTGCGCCTTGCAGTGCCATTACGGACAAAGTTTAGAAATCCACTGTCCACCTACCTCGGGCAGAAGTGCCGAATGACATGATGTCCGCTTTGGGGACGGTCGATAGCGATGCTAACCATCCAAACGGGCACACAACCGCCTATGCAGGCTGCCGGTCAACAACTCCACGCTGACATTGACAACGCATTTGCTGGTAGCAGGCACGCAGACCGCAGTCTGGTTAATCGATCGGCGGTTAACTCCGGACGCTCGACCTCGGCGCAGCCGTAGCGACCATTATCGCAATTCGCATGTTGCTGACCGTCTGGCGCCATCGGAACGGAAGACGGTTGTGACGTCGGCGCAGGAAGGTAGTTTGGTTGTCACGACGCGGACTGGTCCGGCTGGTTTGGACCTACCAGTAGTCACGTCTTCTAGACCAGATATCCGTCTGGAGCGGGCCGCCCCCACCTCGAACGAACATCTAGTCTAAGGCAGGAGAAATGAGACTTTCGAAGCTTGAACGGTTTAGTAGGCCAGCTTGGCAAGCGCCGCGTATAGTGCGCCAAAAAAACCAAAGAAGTAGGCGGAAGCGGCCACAGCTGCGACTATGTCGCTGACATTGTCTCGGGCGGCCCGTAGCAGGCGAGGCATGGTTGTCTCCATTGCATGGTCCGGCGTGGCGGGGCCGGCGTTACGCCGGCCGCAGTGGCGCGGCC
The DNA here is from genome assembly GCF_059504005.1 of Belnapia sp. Lineage (NCBI taxonomy): Bacteria > Pseudomonadati > Pseudomonadota > Alphaproteobacteria > Acetobacterales > Roseomonadaceae > Belnapia > Belnapia sp. Next base: position 10,945 of record NZ_JCACHU010000012.1, read on the forward strand.
GGCTTATGGCTGCTCTCGTGGCTTAGCATTCAGCGGAACCGGTCCTCGACCACCTGGGCGTCGTCGCCACCACCAATCAGCCTCACCGTGCGGCCGGAACTGGTCGCCGGAGCCGGGCCATAGGTCCAGGACGGGTCGCTACCGCTGTTGCCGGCGAAGGTGACGCTTCGGCCGATCTGCTCATAACGAGCGCCACCGCCCGCGCCAACGCTGTTATAGGTAATGCGCATGTCGTCGCCGCCGCCGGAGAGCATGGCATCACCGCCACCCACAACGTTGCCAACTTCGGCCCGGACGGCCTGTGGGGTTGTGGCGAGGGCAGCCAGAATGGCCAGGGAAGCGAATGCGATGCGGCGGGTCATAGGGCTCTCCTGTGTATTGCGCGTGAACCTTTGTGTTCGCTGTCATTGCGGAGGATCCTGGCTCTCTGAGAACCGCCGCCCCGCTGACAAAATCACGCTAGCCCTGCAACCGGTCCGGCCTCGTCGTACGAATGATATATGCTCGGTGAAAAAATCAGCTCGGGAGGCTGTTGCTGAATCACGGACCGCAATGATGTTGGCAAGCGGGAGCGG
>NZ_JCACHU010000013.1:0-46351 GCF_059504005.1 Belnapia sp.
CAAGCTGATGGCAAGGCGCTTGGCACGCTCATAAACATCTCGGACGGGCTCTAAGGGGCTGCGCAGACTGCTCGCCCACATCGAGGCTCACGACAACTGGACCAATATGCATTCAGCTGTCGGCTACCTCACGTCTCGGCAACGGGCGGCAAGGTAAGCTCTCTTTGGCATAGACAGGCGACGATCAGCGCACGAACGACCAATTTTTATAGAACAGCCGGTTGAACGAGCCGGCGACGGCGCTGGTCGCGCGCACCGCTAAGTCGAAGGCGCGGGGGAAGGGCGAAGGCCGCGCGATGTCCATGAACAGGCAGTATCGTGTCTCATCACGGTCGTTGACAGATTGATGGAAAACGGTGTCGTCGAAGATGAAGAGTGGGTCGTTCCGCCAACGATGCACTTCGCCATCCACCTCGATGAAGACATCATCCGTGGGAGGAGGCTCCAAGTTGTAGAGCACCCGGAAGGTCAACCGAAGCGGTCCGAAATGCCGTGACGTGCTCTCTCGGGTGCTGAAGACGGACACTGCGATTGTTTTGATGTAGCGATGGGGCGCGTCGAACTCCGGGATTGCGAGCGCATTCGGCTGCGCCGTGCCGAACCAGCGGAACACCAACATGCTGCGCTTTTGCCGCGCTGCCGTAGCGGCGAGATGCGTCTTGATCCGCTCGCCATTAGCTACGAAGGCGCGCACGCATGCTTCAATTTCCAGCCGATGCCCTGCCGGCAGGTCCTCCAGGGCGAAGCGGCGCCTGTTTCGGGCAGAGAACAGGTCAGCCAGCAGATTCACCGGTGAGAGCAGCCATGTCACGATACCGTTGCCAGTGAAATACTTTTCCAGAAGCTCCGCAGTGATGCGCCGATGCCGGCAGACGTCGACCACACCGCAGGCAGCCAGGACGCCGGTCGGCCAGGGCGCCAGCCATCCCGCGACAGCCAGGACAGCCCCCGTGCGCGCCATGCGCTTGAGCCGCTTACCTTGCACTTTCTGCATCTGCGACGCCTCCTGGACCTCAGAGGCCATTCCCTGACAGCCCCCACCTCGATCAACTCATGATACACCTATATGTTACGCGGCTCCCTCGCCAGCAGATAGACCGAGGGAGGCGGCGACAAGCCGAGTTCCGGTCCGGGGCCGAAGCCCTGACCAGAGAATCGGTCAGCGCTTGAGCCAATCTCTGACGGCGGCAAGGCGTCGCTCGCCAACCGCGCAATCACCGCATTGCCCAGCGCGCCCTGCAGAATATGGAACCCCATGCAATCTGAAAGGCAGTAAGCCACCACGGCCGCAACCGTCGGCGCAGGCTTATGGCAATCGGCAAACAGGCGACGAGCTCGCCGGTACCGGTGTCGACCGCGACATGCAGACCGCTGCACTCGCGTGAATGCAATCCGGGTTGGGGCATCAGGGAGGGCTGCGTTGAACTCATCGAACAACCCTGAATGGGCAGGCCACCAGCTTCTCCGCCAGCCTGCGGTCTCGGGAAGTCTGCTCAGTCGCGGCCGTAAATTACGGCGCGGCCTTGTGGCCGGTCGGAGACAAGGCGGACGATGGCGCCAGCAATCTTCCGACCGCCCTGGACCGAGGGCTCGATCGCATTGGCGAAGTCCGCATCCTCGTCGCAAACAAGCCGCAAGTCGATGACCGGAAGGCCGCGTCGGAAGGCCTCGCGCATGATGGCATCGTTGAACAAGCTGAGCCCGGCGACCGCCGATCGCTGCCGCTGCGGATCGGCAAAGCGTGGATCGTAGACGGTGCAGACAGCAGTGGGCAGCCGGCGGGCAAGCACCGCATCGAGCATCGCGCGGTAATCTCGCCGGAAGCGATCGACCACGGTGGCCAACCGGAGCAGCCCCTCGCCCACGCTGCGGGCTTCGTGGCCAAGGATAGCCTCCTGCCGCAGAGCATCGTTACCGCCGGCACTGATGACGAGATGGCTGGCCTCCCGCGGCACCCGCTCGAGCTGGCGGACGACGTCACTGGCGACCGCGCCATTCATCGCCGCCAAACTGCCCTGCCAGCCGGCGGGCAGCCGGTTTCGAAGGTGCGCGACCACATCCGGCCCACCTGTCACATAGCCCCTGTTGTCGAAAATCGAGTCGCCAAGCAGCACGACATGCCCGGCATGGCCGCTCTGGCCGGCCGTCTCATCAATGGCGAGCACCGTCAGGCCGGCGCCGATGGCCAACCGGCGACCGGTCGGTCGGGCTGTCATGATCGGCTGTCGCGTATCGGCGCCGCGGCCGTGGCGTCCATCGCCAGCAGCCCGGCGGCCAGTCTGGCAAGGCAACGCGCCGCACGGAGGCGCACCGCCGCCTGGCCCTCTACCCCCTCCGGCAACGTACAGCCGGCCAGGGTGATGGCTGTACCCAACAGTCGGGCTTCCAGCGCCGCAATCACGTCGTCGGCCACGGCATCCCGCCCGAAACGCCGGTCGACCTCCTCTCCGGCCCGGTCGATCTCCGCCTCGACCTGCGCGTCCTCCGCGGCAATGCCGAGGATTTCGGCGGGAGGATCCGGTTCCTCCCCATTGCGAATCGCCATGAGGCCCATAGCGGCGATCAGTGTCTGAATCGAACCGCCGTCGCCACCATGTGAGGCGAAGGCGCCGAAGGCGACGGCCAAGGCGGCCTCGCCCAGCACCTCGCGCATTTCATCGTCCATGGCAGCAATCGCTGGGGATAGCTCGCCGGCGCTTGCCTCGGCCTCGGGCTCCCCGCCCGGCATGCTGGGGACGCCGCCTTCCGCAAAGGCGTGAGAGAGGGTCGCAAGCGCATCGAACAGGCGCTGTTCCGATACCGTGCGCATAACACCTTCGCAAATGCGTTGAGGACCGGAGATGAACCTGCGGCGGCCGCTTCGGTTGCCAACCGAAGGCGGAGTATGGCCTCCGCCACGTCGCTTATGCGCAGCACTCCGTGAGGTAGGCGGCAGGCGATGGCGTAGCCGCCTCCAATACTGCCGTCCGCCAGGCCCGGGCCTCACGGGCGAGCAGGTCAAGCTCGGCCACCGACCCAATCCAGCCGCCATGATTTGGCGCCCGGCGGGGCGGATCGCCGAGGAGCAAGGCAGAACGGTAGAGGTCGGCACCCTCCCACCAATACGCGGTCAGGGTCAGGGTGGCGGCCGGGATCAGGTTCTCGGCCGGAAGTCCGAGCAGGGCGAAGCCGGACACCGGCGCAGGCCGAGGCTCGGCCAGCGCCGCCTGGGCGGCACGGCCCGCTGCCGCCAAGTCCTCAGGCCGCAATCCCGCCGCGCAGCGTTCCAACGAATAAAGCTTCAGGCACCAGCCGCGCAGGTCCAACCAGCCAAGCCGCCGGATGCCGGAGGTCCGGGTTGTATTGCGGCGCTCGGTGGCCGCAATCTTGGGCAGGGCGAACGGAATGCCGAGTGCGACATCGGTCCGCGTCAGGCCAAGGTCCAGCAGCCGCCGGTCATCGAGCTCAGCGAGGTCTCGTCGGTCGCGTGCCCACCGAAGCGTACGGGCCACCCAGCCCTCGCGTGGCGGCTTGGCGTGGAGGCGCCGGGAGACGACGGACGGCATCGCGCAAACTCCGCAAACGTGGTCGACGCAGGATCCGCCCCTTCATTGCAGCGACGCTACGGGTCCGGTCGAAATGTCCGCGAAGGAATCCGTGTATGATGCAGCCGAGGTGTCCTGAGGAGCCGGCGGCCTTCGCCAGGCCGCGCGGGACGCGGTACTCAGTCTTCCGCTTGGCGCGAGATTTCGCTCAGGCTGTCGGCTGATAGGCGGAGGTCGAAGCGGCGGCCGTCAGCGGTATAGGCGTCATCCACCTCCCATGTCCGGCCATCATCCTCGCGTTCGATCTCCTTCCACCGCACGAAGCCGCGCTCGCGCAGCACGGCTTCGATGCGGGCCTGTTCGGCGGGGGTGGGCGCGTCCCGCTCCGTTCGCTGCTGTTGTGCGCCGGCCAAGGAAGTGGTTGCCTGCAACATGGCGACGGCGAATAGAAGACGAACCACCATGATCCTCTTCCAACCAGTTCGACGGCTTGCGGACATGCAATGGTCCTCCCGGCATAAAGTCGCAAGAGGAACCAACTGATTGCAAGGCGGTTCCCGCACCGAACGATTTTTGCGGCCGGACCGAGGTCGAAGAAACCATACCGAACGAAAATCTTGGGGAGAACAGCATGAAGACGCGCGCCGCAGTCGCATGGGGAGCGGGGAAGCCGCTGTCGATCGAAACGGTCGACATCGAGGGGCCCAAGGCGGGCGAGGTCCTGGTGGAAGTGATGGCCACCGGAATATGCCATACCGACCAGTACACGTTGAGCGGGCAGGACCCGGAGGGGCTCTTCCCCGCCATCCTAGGCCATGAGGGCGCCGGGATCGTGCGCGAGGTAGGCGCCGGCGTCACCGCCCTCAAGCCGGGCGATCACGTGATCCCGCTCTACACGCCGGAATGCCGGCAGTGCAAAACCTGCCTGTCACGGCGCAGCAATCTCTGCACGGCGATCCGCGCGACGCAGGGCAAGGGGGTAATGCCGGACGGCAGCAGCCGCTTCCGCTGCGACAGCACGCAGATCATGCACTACATGGGTTGCAGCACATTCGCCAATTTCACCGTGCTGCCGGAAATCGCGCTGGCCAAGGTGCGCGAGGACGCCCCCTTCGACAAGATCTGCTACATCGGCTGCGGCGTCACCACCGGCATCGGCGCGGTGATCTACACGGCGAAGGTCTGGCCAGGGGCGAATGTCGCGGTCTTCGGCCTCGGCGGCATCGGCCTCAATGTGATCCAGGGCGCACGGATGGTCGGCGCCGACAAGATCATCGGCATCGACCTGAACCCGAAGAAGCGTGCCATGGCCGAGAAATTCGGCATGACCCATTTCATCAACCCGGACGAGATCGGGCGCGACAAGGTGGTGCAGGCGGTGGTCGACCTGACGGGAGGCGGCGCCGACTTCTCCTTCGATGCGACCGGCAACGTGCATGTGATGCGCCAGGCGCTTGAGTGCTGCCACCGCGGCTGGGGCGAGAGCATCATCATCGGCGTCGCCGGCGCCGGCCAGGAGATCAGCACCCGCCCCTTCCAGCTCGTCACCGGCCGGAGCTGGCGTGGCACCGCCTTCGGCGGCGCGCGCGGGCGGACGGACGTGCCGAAGATCGTCGACTGGTACATGGAGGGCAAGATCAACATCGACGACCTGATCACCCACACCATGCCGCTCGACCAGATCAACCATGGCTTCGAGCTCATGGAGCAGGGCGAGAGCATCCGCTCCGTCGTGGTGTACTGAGCGTGGCCATGGAGACGCTCTCGCGCGCCCGCTGCTTCGGCGGCGAGCAGCGCGTCTGCCGGCACCGGTCCGCCGAGACCGGGACCGAGATGCGGTTCGCCGCCTTCCTCCCGCCGCAGGCGCTCGGCGGGGCCCGCGTGCCGGTGCTGTGGTTCCTCTCCGGCCTCACCTGCACGGAGGAGAATTTCACGGTGAAGGCCGGGGCGCAGCGCGTCGCGGCCGAGCTCGGCCTCATGCTGGTCACGCCCGATACCAGCCCGCGCGGCGAGGGCGTGCCGGACGACCCCGCCGGCGCCTATGACTTCGGCCTTGGTGCCGGCTTCTATCTCGATGCCACGCAGGATCCTTGGGCGCGCCACTATCGTATGGAGAGCTACGTCGCACGGGAGCTGCCGGCCCTCATCGGCGCCGAATTCCCGGCCGATATGGACCGGCAGGGCATCGCCGGCCATTCGATGGGCGGGCATGGCGCGATCACCCTGGCGCTGAAAAACCCGGGCCGCTTCGCCGCCGTCTCGGCCTTCGCACCGATCGCCTCGCCCATGCGCTGCCCTTGGGGCGAGAAGGCCTTGGGGCGCTATCTCGGCCCCGACCGTGCCGCCTGGCGCCGCCACGACAGCACGGCGCTGATCGAGGATGGGGCGCGGCTGCCCGCGCTGCTGGTCGATCAGGGCATGGCGGACAATTTCCTCGAGGCGCAGCTCAAGCCGGAGCTGCTGGAGCAGGCCTGCGCCCAGGCAGGCATGCCGCTGACCCTTCGGCGGCAGGACGGCTATGACCATTCCTATTTCTTCATCGCAAGTTTCATCGAGGATCACCTGCGCTGGCATGCGGCTCGGCTCGGGCGTGCCTGAGCCGCCGGTACGGCCCGCGGCAGCACCGGGCAGACCGACCGATGCGGGCGAAGACGGGCCGCGCCGCGGCGGACATGCCCAATTGCACCGTGCCGGCCGCCCGGCGAGGTTCGGCGGGCATAGCCAAGGGTGAAACGCCAGACGTGACGAGACGGCCCGGCACGGCAAGGGCGATACCTGGCATGGCCCTGGGCCTGTCGGTCTCGCTTGCGATCCATGGTGTTGCGGCGGCGGCGATGACCTTCGCCGTGGCATGGCGTGCCATGCCCAGGCTGCCCTTGGAGGCCGCCTACACCATCCTGTGGCAGGATGACGTGCCGCCGAAGGCCGAGCGCCTGGCCGAGCCGCCAGATACAGGCCCCGATCCTGCGCCGCTGGGCGCTGCCGCCCTCGAAGGGTCGGGACCGGGAGACCAAGCGGTCGCGGATGCATCGCTGCCCGCGCCAGGGCCCCACATTACGCGGGCAGACGCGCCGGAGCCCGCACGAACCACCATCCTCGGAGCAGGGGGCGGTGACGCCACCCTCGCCGCCTTGCTGCCGCATCCGCCGATGCCGGCGCCACCTGTCGAGGCGGGAGAGACGGCCGAATTGCCCTTGCCGCCGCCCCTGCCGCCACCGCCCACGCCGCGGCGTGAGGTGCGGCCCGCCTCTCCGCCACGCGCAACACCTGGTCCGGCACTGCGCCCGGAAGCCGCAGCCCTCACCGTGCCTCCGCCCGTGCCGCCTGCCTTGGACCCCTCCAGTGCACCGCTCGTCTCCGGCCTGCCGCGCTTCCGCCGGCCGCCGCCTCCGCCCGATTATCCGTCCCGCGCCCGGGACCGTGGCGAGGAGGGCAGCGTTGCCCTGCGCCTCCTCGTGGATGCCGAGGGCGCGACGCGGGAGATCCGCATCCAGCGCTCCTCCGGCAACCGGCTGCTCGACGAGGCCGCCATCGCCGCCGCACGCCGCTGGGAGGTGGAGCCCGCGGTCATTGGCGGCCGCCGTGCCGTCGCCTGGGTTGAGGTGCCGGTGCGCTTCCGCCTCGAACAGTAGGTCGACTGGCGGGGCGCTGGCGCCTCAGAAGCGGATCCGCAGCCCGCCATAGACGGCGCGTGGCAATCCAGGGCTGACCGTGCGCGGGTCGGTCAGGCCGAGATTCAGCGCGCTCGCGGCTTCCAGGTTGTAGAGCGTGCCGAAGGTCGCGTAGCGCTGGTCGAACAGGTTGCGGACGATGCCGTAGAGCTCGACACCCTGCGCGACCCGCAGCGCGGTGCGGAGATTGACCACCGCATAGCCCGCGATCGGCTTGATCTGGTTCGACTCGTCGCCGCGGAGATACTGCTCCGAGTTGAAGATCACCGTGCCGCCCAGCGTCCAGGCCTCCGTGGCGCGCCATTCCGTATCGAAGCGCAAGCGGTGGCGCGGGATGCCGGGCAGGCGGTCGCCGGGGGCGACCTGGATCGCGCCGGACGCATCGGCATCGGGGTGATTCGGGCTCGGCAGGGCCTCGGCCGTGCGGAAGGTCGCATCGATCAGCGCGTAGTCGAGGCTGAGGGCCAGCCGCTCGCCGCGCCAGCCGAGCCCCGCCTCGATCCCCTGGCGGCGGGTGTCGCCGGCGTTGCGGAAGAAGCCGCGGCCCTGGATGTCGCTCTGCACCAGCAGGATGTCGTCGGTCAGGTCGGTCCGGAACAGGCCCAGATTCCAGGCGACGCGGCCGCCCACCCCAAGCCTGTCCCCGGGCAGGGTGCCGCGCAGCCCCGCCTCCCAGCTGCGGCTGACCACCTGGCGCAGCGGCGGGTCGGAGAGGAAGAAGGCGCCGAGGGTGCAGGGGAAGAGCGGGTCGGCGCAGGCCAGCTCGGCCGGCGTCGGCGCGCGGTTGGCCTCGGCGTAATCGGCATAGGCGGTGACGCGGTCGGTGGCCCGCCAGGTCAGCCCGGCCATCGGGTTGAAGCGCTGGAAGCTGTGGCTGCCATCGAGTGCGCTGCCGATGCGGTCGCGCAGCGTGATCTCGGCAAGGTTGAACCGGCCGCCCAGCGTTGCCGAGAGCCGCGGCGTCAGGTCCAGCGTGCCGCTGCCATAGATCCCCCAATAGGCATTGCTGGTCCTGAGCCGCACCGGCGCGATGCCGCCGGCGGGCTGGTCGACGACCAGGCCGAAGCCCGCGACGCCGCGCTCCGGCGTCACCGTGCCGAACTCGCTGCTGCCCTCGAACTCGGTATCAGCATGGTCGGAGCTGGTGCCGAAGATCAGCCGCGCCGGCAGCCCGAGCACTGTCGGGCTGGCCACCAGCTGCACCGTGCCCCCCGTGCCGAGGCTGTTCGTGCCTGTGCGGTTCCGCAGCCCCGGCGGCGCGCCGCCGAGCTGGTCCTCCGCCACGGCGCCGCCGCCGAGCACGGAGAACGGGGCGCCGCCATCGGTGCAGAGCTGGCCTGCCGGGCCACCGGGACCGCACTCCTCGGCCTCGGCGAGGTCGGCATTCAGCGTGCGCTGGCGGAAGCTGCGGACATAGGCCGTGGCCTCGAGCGAGACCGTGTCGGTGATGGCGTAGCTGCCGCGCGCCTGCAGCGTCAGCAGGCGGTTCCGCGTGACGTCGGGAAGGGTGAACACGCCCCGCCGGTCGCGCGCCAGCAGCTCCACCGGGGCCGGCCCATTGCCCTGCAGCCGGTTGTCGCCGGCGCCGAGCGACAGGTTGAACGTCGCCCGCTCGCCGCGGAAGCCGAGATCGCCGTAGAGCCGTCGGATGCGGGAGGGCGAGGCACGCCGCCAGCCATCCTCGTCCAACCCCTCCAGCGCCAGGTAGCCGGCCACGTTCCCGACCTGCCGGCCGGCCTGGGCGCTGATCCCCCGCCGGCCGAAGGAGCCGCCAGACAGGTCGAATTCCGTGCCCTGGAAGTCGAAGCCCGTCCGCATGCGCAGCGCCAGCGCGCCGCCGATGGCATTCAGGCCGAAGAGCGGGCTGCTGCCGAGCAGGTCGACGCCGCGGATGGCGACCTCCGGGATCAGATCCCAATTCACGGTGTCGCCGAAGGCCTCGTTGATGCGGACGCCGTTCTGGTAGACGGCGAGGCCCTGCGGCGTCCCCAGCAGGGGCGAGGCGGCGAAGCCACGATACTGCAGGTCAGGCTGGAAGGGGTTGGCCTGGGTGTCGTTGCGCGTCACCGAGGCTGAGAGCCGCTCCAGCGCATCGGGCAGGCTCGGGCGCCCCTCGCGCGCCAGGTCGACGGCGGAGAGGCTGCGCGGATTGCCGGGCACCTGGTCGCGCCGCAGGCCGCTGCCCGGCAGCGGCGCGACGGCCACCGACTCTACGAGGGGCAGGGTGGCGGCCGGCGGGGCCTGGGCCGCGGCCGGAGCAGCGAGGCCCAGCAGCAGGGCGCTGGCTGAGAGGCGCCCACTTCCGGCCACGCGCCGCCCCGCCACCCGCTTGGATGTTTCCATGCCGCCCCCCTTTGCGCCGCAGGATGCCATCACCAGCGAGGAGCGCATCCCGGGGCGGGCAAAGCTCGCGCGGTCATGATCGCGTGTTCCGGCCCGATGCAGCGGGCGAGCGGCGTTAGCACCGGACCCCGTGGGGAGGAGGTTCGGCAGGATGAATCCAGGGAAGTCCGCTTCAGTCGCGCTTGCAGCATTGCTCATGGCCGCCGCCATTCCGGCGATTGGCCAGGCAGCCGGGGATCCGGAGGCCGGCAAGACCTCCTTCAATCGCGTCTGCGGGGCCTGCCACGCGGTTGCCGAGGGGCAGAACAAGGTCGGCCCGTCGCTGCATGGGGTGGTGGGCCGGCCCGCCGCCCAGGTTGCCGGCTTCAACTACTCGCCGGCCATGCGCGATTCGGGGAAGACCTGGGACGAGGCGACGCTCAACGCCTATCTGGAAAATCCAAGGACCTATGTTCCGGGCACGCGGATGATCCTGGCCGGCGTCCGTAGCGAGGCGGAGCGCCAGAACATCATCGCCTATCTCGACCAGCAGCGTTGAGCGGCGCGCTGGCCACCCTCACCGCGGCGGCGCCGGCGCGGCGAGGAGCCGGTTGCGCAGCAGCCAGCGCATCCCGCGCTGCCAGCTTTCGTCGGTGTTGCCGCGGATCTCGGCGCTGTAGACGGCGCGTGTGGCGCCCGAAGGGGCGGCCTCGTGCAGGGCCACGGTGATGCTGATGATCAGGTTGCTCACCTTGTGCACAACCGTGACCAGGGCGAGGTCGGCACCGAGCTCGGCCGCCGCCTGCGGCGCGCAGGGAGGGCAGGTATTCAGCGCCGGCCCTGCGGCGAGGCGCTCGCGGAGCGGTGCGACCTCCACCACCTCGTAACGGCCGGAGGCGGCGAGCGCCTGGCGCAGTTCCTCGCCGATCAGGGCGAGGCGCCGCTGCTGATCCTCGCGCCGTCCCTCGCCGGAGGTATCGACCAGTTCCGGATCGAAGACGGCGGCACGATCCGCCGCGGCCGCCAGGCCCGGCAGCAATCCAGCGACCAGCGCCATCACGCGGAATAGTGAGAGCATCTTCCCTCCGCCACCTCGCCCGGGAGCGGCATTATACGCGCGAACCCACATTCGGCTGCCTCATGGGCCGATGCGCCATGCAACAGGGCGGGGAGGAGGCGATGCCATGCCGGTAACGGCCGGGGCGCGTCCGCGCCTGCTGGCGCTGGCCGTGCTTCTGGGAGTTTTCGCCGCGGGCGCTGCTGCGGCGGAGCCCTCGAGGCTTGGCATCGGCTATCTCGGCTGGCGGCCACCGCAGCCGCTGGCCTCGACCCTGCTCGACCCACCGCCGGAGGATGAGGGCCTGCAGGGCGCGCGGCTCGGCCTGGCCGACAACGAGACGACCGGCCGCTTCACCGGGCAGCATTTTGCCCTGGAGGAACGGCTGGCGCGTGGGCCGGATGAGGCGCTGGAGGCGCTGCGTGGCCTGGCTGCGGCGGGGGTGCAGCTGGTGGTGGTGGACCTGCCGGCGCCGCTGCTGCTTCGCGCAATGGCGCTGCCCGAGGCGGAGGGCCTGACGCTGCTCAATATCGGCGCGCCCGACGACGCGCTGCGCAACGAGCAATGCCGGCGCGGGCTGCTGCACATCCTGCCGAGCCGCGCCATGCTGGCCGATGCGCTGGCGCAGTACCTGGCCGTGAAGCGGTGGCGGAACATCTTCCTCGCCGTGGGGCCGGGCGAAGGCGACCAGCTCTATGCCGAGGCGGTGCGCCGCGCCGCGCGAAAATTCGGACTGCGCATCGTCGTCGATCGTCCCTGGACCCATGACCCCGGTGCCCAGCGCACCGACACGGGCCATCTGTCGCTCGCCGCCGAGGCGGCACGCTTTACCCAGGGGGCTTCGGCCTATGACGTGTTGGTGGTGGCCGACGAGGCGAATGCCTGGGGCGACAACCTGTCCTACCGCACGACGGAGCCGCGGCCCGTGGCCGGCACCCAGGGGCTGACGCCCACCCTTTGGTCCCGGGTGCACGAGCAATGGGGCGCGACCCAGCTGCAGCGCCGCTTCCGCGCCCGGGCCGGGCGCTGGATGACGCCGCGCGACCAGGCCGCCTGGCTGGCGCTGCGGGCGATCGGCGAGGCGGCAGTGCGGGCCCGGTCCAGCAATCCCACCGCCGTGGTGGCCACCATGCGCGGTTCCGCCTTCGAGCTGGCCGGCTTCAAGGGCACGCGCCTCACCTTCCGCGACTGGGACGGGCAGCTCCGCCAGCCGGTGCTGCTGGCGGAGCCGCGCGCCCTGGTCTCGGTTTCTCCCCAACCCGGCTTTCAGCACCAATTCTCCGAGCTCGACACGCTCGGCACAGACCGTCCGGAGACGCGATGCCGCCTGCCATGACCCGCACCATCGCCGCGCTGGCGCTCGCCCTGCTCGCCGCCGCGGCCCGTGCCGAGACCATCCTCGTCTCGAACGAGAAGGACAACACCGTCACCGCGCTGGACGGCGAGAGCCTCAAGGTCATCCGCACCGTGCCGGTCGGCGAGCGGCCGCGCGGCATCGCGCTGTCGCAGGACCGGCGGCACCTCTATGTCTGCGTCGGCGACAGCGACCGGGTGGACGTGCTCGACCTCGAGACCTGGCAGGTGGTGCGCCACCTGCCCTCCGGCCCGGACCCTGAGCTGCTGGCGCTGCACCCGGACGGGCGGCGGCTGTTCGTGGCCAATGAGGACGACAACATGGTCACGGTCGTCGACGTGCAGCGCGGCCTGGTGCTGCGGGAGATCCCGGTCGGCGTCGAGCCCGAGGGCATGGGCATCAGCCCCGATGGCCGTTTCGTGGTGAACACCTCCGAAACCACGAACATGGCGCATGTGATCGATGCCGAGAGCGGCGAGATCGTCGCCAATATCCTGGTCGGCGCCCGGCCCCGGGCCGTGGCCTGGGCGGCGGACGGGCGCCGCTTCTGGGTCTCCGCCGAGATCGGCGGCACGCTGACGCTGATCGAGACGGAAGGCTGGCGCATCGCCGGCCAGGTCGAGTTCGCGGTGCCCGGCGTGCCGGCGGAGGCGATCCAGCCGGTCGGGATGACGCTGTCGGCGGATGGGGCGAAGCTTTTCGTGGCGCTCGGCCCCGCCAACCGCGTCGCCGTGGTGGACACCCGGACGGCGCGGGTGGAGCGCTACCTCCTGGTCGGCCAGCGGGTCTGGAACCTCGCCCTCTCCGCCGACGGGTCGCGCCTCTACACGACGAACGGCGTCAGCAACGACCTCTCGGTCATCGATGTCGCCGCGATGCGGGTGACCCGCTCCGTCCCGGTCGGCCGAGCGCCCTGGGGCGTGGTGGTGCGGCCGTGACCGCGGCGGCGTCCCGCCCGATGCCCGTCGCTCCCCCGGCCGCCGCCGCGACGCCGGCGCTGGAGGTGCAGAAGCTCTCCTTCGCCTATGGCAAGCGCCCGGCGCTGCGCGAGGTGGCGCTGCGGGTCATGCCGGGCGAGTTCACGGTCCTCCTCGGGCCCAATGGCGCCGGCAAGAGCACGCTCTTCGCCCTCATCACCCGGCTGTTCGACGCCCCGGCGGGGGCCGAGATCCGCATCTTCGGCGCGGTGCTGCGGCGGGAGGCGGGGCGGGCGCTGGCCCGGCTCGGCGTGGTGTTCCAGCAGCCGACGCTCGACCCGGACCTCTCGGTGCGCGAATGCCTGCTCTACCACGGGGCGCTGCATGGCCTGCCGCGCGCGGAGGTGGAGGCGCAGACGGCGCGGGAGCTGACGCGGATCGGCCTCGCCGACCGCGCGCGCGAGCGGGTGCGCAACCTCTCGGGCGGCCAGCGGCGGCGCGCCGAGATCGCCCGCGCGCTGCTGACCCGCCCTTCCCTGCTGCTGCTCGACGAGCCGACCGTCGGGCTGGATGCCGCGAGCCGCAGCTTCCTGCTCGACCATGTGCGCGGGCTGTGCCGCGAGGAGGGACTCGCCGTGCTTTGGGCGACGCATCTGATCGACGAGGTGGGCGAGGAGGCGCGGGTGGTCGTGCTGCAGGACGGCGCCGTGCGGGCCGAGGGCATGGTGCCCGAATTGCTGGCGCAGGCCGGCGGTGCGGCGACGGTGGCCGAGGCCTTCACCCGGCTGACCGCAGCGGCGGAGCGGGGGCGTGCCCCATGAGCCCCGCCGCCTGGCTCCGCTGCCTCGGCGGCATCGTGCGGCGGGAGGCGCTGCGCTTCCTGCACCAGCGCGGCCGCTTCTTCTCCGCCCTGGTCCGCCCGCTGGTCTGGCTGGCGATCTTCGCGGCGGGCTTCCGCTTCGTCCTCGGGGTCTCGATCGGCCCGCCCTACGAGACCTACGTGCTCTACGAGGTCTACATCGTGCCGGGCCTCGCCGGGATGGTGCTGCTGTTCCAGGGCATGCAGAGCAGCCTCTCCATGGTCTATGACCGCGAGATGGGCAGCATGCGCGTGCTGCTGACCAGCCCGCTGCCGCGCTGGTGGCTGCTGTTCTCCCGGCTGCTGGCGGCGGTGCTGGTCGGGACAGCGCAGGTCTATGTCTTTCTCGCCATCGCCCGGTTTTGGGAGGTCGAGCCGCCGGCCATCGGCTACCTGACGGTGCTGCCGGCGCTGCTGCTCGCGGGCATGATGCTGGGTGCGCTCGGCCTGCTGCTCTCCTCCTGGATCCGGCAGCTGGAGAATTTCGCAGGGGTGATGAATTTCGTGATCTTCCCGATGTTCTTCGCCTCCTCCGCACTCTACCCGCTCTGGCGGGTGCGGGAGGCGAGCCTCCCGCTCTACTGGGCGTGCCAGGCCAACCCCTTCACCCATGCGGTGGAGCTGATCCGCTTCGCGCTCTATGGCCGCTTCGATCCGGTCTCCTTTTGCGCTGTCGCCTTCGCGCTGCTGGTCTTCGGCGCCTTCGCCGTGCTGGGCTATGACCCGCAGCGCGGCATGCTGGCTCGGCGAGCCGGGGGCTGAGGCGTGCGAGCAGCCGTGACAGCCGGTGCGGCCTTGGCGCTGCTCCTGCTCGCCCTCCTGCCCGCCGCGGCGCAGACCGCGCCCCGCGGGCAGGACCCGGACTGGCCCTGCGTGCAGCGCCTGGTGCCGCGCCTCTCCGCCGCCGCGCTCTGGCCCGGACCGGGGCCGGAGGGCGAGTGGCGCGCCGAGCCGGAGGTTGCGGCGCTGGTCGGGCGCATCATGCCGCGCACCACATCCGAGGCGGAGGGCGTCGCCGCCATCGGCAGCTTCGCCGCGCTCCTCGATGCCGCGGCGCGGCGCCGCCTGCTGCCGCTGGCCTTCGCCGGCGCCCTGGAGGAGACGAACCGGCAGCGGGACGTGCTGATCGAGCAGATCCGCCGCTTCGCCCGTCGCCAGCGCGATCTTGCTGAGCGCGTGCGCAGCCTCGAGGCCGAATTGCGCCCCGGCCCGGAGGATCCTGCCGCGCGGGCCGAGCTGGAACAGCGCCACGGCTTCGCCGCCCGCGCCTTCATCGAGGCGGAGCGGACCATGCGTTACGCCTGCGAGGCGCCGGTAGGGCTGGAGTCGCGCCTGGGCGGCTATGTGCGGGCGCTTCGGGCGGCGCTGCCCGACGGCTAATGCCGGGCGGCGGTTACGGTGCCCCAGGCGCCGGGTGCAGTTCCTCGGTCGGCAAGCCCGCGGCTTCCCAGCCATCCATCCCGTCCCGGTACCAGAGGACGGTGCCGTAGCCCCAGCCGGCGGCGCGCTTGGCTGCATTCCAGCTCATCCAGCAATCGGCCAGGCAGTAGAACACGACCGGCCGGCCGGGATCGCCGCCGGTGGCCCGC
Organism: Belnapia sp.; assembly: GCF_059504005.1. Classification (NCBI taxonomy): domain Bacteria; kingdom Pseudomonadati; phylum Pseudomonadota; class Alphaproteobacteria; order Acetobacterales; family Roseomonadaceae; genus Belnapia; species Belnapia sp. The sequence goes on from NZ_JCACHU010000013.1 coordinate 15,294, forward strand.
GCCAGCACGCTCCGGAACCAGGCCTCGGTGTCAGGCGGGAGGGCGCCCCGGCCGACTTCCGGAAGCCAGAGGCTGCCCGGGATGCCCTGATGCGGACTCGGCCGCCACAGCGTGCTGCCGGGCAGGCCCTGCGGCCGTCGCACGGCGGGCAGCACATCGACCCATACGACCTCCGGCCGGCCGAAAAGGGTCAGCGCTTCCCCGGTATCAATGACGCGGCCGCCGGGCACCTCCGGGGGCGTCGGGGCACGGTAGTCCTCCATGCGGAAGCCATCCGGCGCAGCGATCTCCGCCGCTGCCACGCCGTGCGGGGCGAGCAGCAGGCCGAGAAGGCCGCGCCGGGTCATGGCTGCCGCAGCTGGCCCTGTGCGTCGAGCAGCGGCACGCCGTAGTCCCGCAGGATGCCATCGATCTCGCCTTGGTGCTCGCGGATCACCGCGTTGATGCGGCGCCGCCATTCCGGCTCCTGGCCGCGAACGCCCATGGTGATGCGGAAATCCATCCGGGCCGCGCCCGGCTCGCTCGGCAGCGCCCGCAGCTCGATCGGCAGCCCCTTCACCTTAGCCTGGTAGCCTGCGATCGGGCCCCACACCAGCGCCGCATCGAGCTCGCCCTCGGCAACGGCGCGCACCAGGTCGGCACCTGGGGATTCATGCCGCGTATCGACCGACAGCGGAAAGAAGCGGGTGCTTGTCAGCAGGCCGTTGCGCGCCAGCAGGTCCACCGGCGGCGTGCGTGCAATGGCGCCGATCCTGAGCTGCTTCATGCGCGGGTCGTCCAGCCGTTCCGGCGGCGCCTCGGCTCCGCGCCGGAAGGCGATGACGTAGGTAGTGTGGTAATAGGGGTTGGTGTTCTGCGTCAGCTCGTCGCCGGCGACCGTTCCCATCACCAGGTCGCACCGACCGGCCCGCAGCGTGTTGCGGACGAAGCCCTGCACCTGCGGGAAGAAGACATAGTCCACCTTGCGGTCGAGCGACTGGCCGAGCAGCGCGGCGATGCGGTTCTCGAACCCCTCGCCGCGCTCGTTGGAGAAGGGCAGGTTGGCGGGATCGGCGCAGACGCGGAGCGCATCCGTCGCCACGAGCTCGCCGGTCTGCGCCGCAGCGGGACCCGCGAGCAGCAGCAGGGCGGCGAGCGCGGCAGGCGCCCTCACCTGCCGATCCGCTCCGGCCGGCCGCGGCCGAGCGCCCCATCCGAGCGCGCCTTGAGGTAACCGTAGATGTCGTCGAGATAAAGTACGACGTCCTCGACATGGCCGAAGGAGGGCATGACGTTCTGCTGCGAGGCGTTCACGTTCTGCCGGCCGTTGATCACCGTGTCGGTGAACTGCTCCTGCGTCAGGTGCTTGAGGGATTCGGTGAGGTTCGGCGCATAGGAACTGCCAAGCCCATCCGGGCCGTGGCATTGCATGCATGAATTCCCGTACCGGCGGTAGCCGTTGTAGACGTTGCCGTCCACCTTGCCGTTCTCGATGTGGTAGGGCTTTTCCTCCGCAGCGGAGTCGCTCGCAGCGACAGCAACGCCAAGGCAGAGACTGCCCATGGCCATGACGACGAAAGCCTTAATCATCCGTTCCTCTCCTCGCGGCGCCGTCGTTTCGCAGCGGCCGCAAACAATGCGTGCCGGCATCTCGCTGGATGCCGGCACGACGTGGGGCGGCTTCCGCCGCCCCATCCATCAGTCTCAGTCCGGCAGCGCGAAGACGGTCAGCACGCCGCCGAGCTGTGTATAGTCGGACAGCGCCCTGTAGGCGCCGACCGCACCGAGCCCCTCCGTCGCGTTGGTCAGGCCGGCCGCCATGCCGATGCCGGCCCAGCCGCCGACGCCGGAGAGCACGCCGATATACTGCTTGCCACGATGGGTGAAGGTGTTGACGTTGCCGATGATGCCGGAGGGCGTGCGGAAGCTGAACAGCTCCTTCCCGTCACGCGTGTCCACCGCCTTCAGGTAGCCCTCCAGCGTGCCGTAGAAGACGATGTCGCCTGCCGTGGCCAGCGCGCCCGACCAGACCGAGAAGCGCTCGGGCTTCGACCAAACGATCTTGCCCTGGCCCGCATCCCAGGCGATGAAGTTGCCCATGTTGTCCGAACCCTGCGGCGGGAACATGGACAGGGTCGCACCGATGAAGGGCTGCCCCGCCGTGTAGGATACGCGGAACGGCTCATAGTCCATGCAGACATGGTTCGTCGGCACATAGAACATGTTCGTGCGCGGCGAGAAGGATGCCGGCTGCTGGTCCTTGCTGCCGAGCGCCGCGGGGCAGATGTTGCGGGTGTTCTGGTCCTCGCCTCCCGCCCGGGTCGAGAATTCGCGCACCACCTGCGGACGGCCGGTCTCCATGTCGACATGCGAGGCCCAGTTCACCGCCGGATCGTATTTCTGCGCGACCAGGAGCTGGCCGTTCTCGCGGTTCAACGTGTAGCCGAAGCCGTTGCGGTCGAAATGCACCAGGGCCTTGGGGACGCGCTGATTGCCGACCTGGAGGTTGTCCACCAGGATCATCTCGTTGACGCCGTCGTAGTCCCACTCGTCGTGGGGCGTCATCTGATAGACCCAGCGGGCCATGCCGGTGGTGGCGTCGCGGGCGAAGATCGTCATGGACCAGCGGTTGTCGCCCGGACGCTGCGACGGGTTCCAGGTGCCGGGATTGCCGGAGCCGTAATAGATCAGGTTGAGCTGCGGGTCGTAGCTGAACCATCCCCAGGTGGCGCCGCCGCCGAGCCGCCACTGGTCGCCCTCCCAAGTGCGGAGCGAGCTGTTGGCGCCGACCGGCTGCCCGAGATGCATGGTCTTCTGCGGATCGAACAGGATCTCGTTGTCCGGGCCGACCGAATGGGCCCGCCAGGCCATGGAGCCGTCCCGCAGGTTGTAGGCGGTGACATGCCCGCGGATCCCGTACTCGCCGCCCGAGATGCCGACCAGGACCTTATCGCCGAAGACCATCGGCGCCATGGTCGAGGTCTCGCCCTTGCCCGGGTCGCCGTTCTTGAGCTTCCAGATCTCGCGGCCGGTCTTGGCATCGAGGGCGACCAGGGTGGTGTCGGCCTGGCTCAGGATGATCTTGCCATCCGCATAGGCCACGCCGCGATTCACCGTGTCGCAGCACATGACGCCGATGACGCTCGGGTCCTGCGACGGCTCGTAGCGCCAGACGGTCCGGCCCGGATTGTTCAGATCGAGCGCGAAGACCCGGTTCGGGAAGGGCGTGTGGATGTACATCATGTCGCCGATGACGAGCGGGCCACCTTCATGGCCGCGCAGCACGCCGGTCGAGAATTGCCAGGACGGGCGGAGGTTGCGCACGTTGTCGCGGTTGATCTGGTTCAGTTCGCTGTACCGCCACGAGCTGTAGTTGCCGTTCGGCATGACCCATTGGTTCGGGTCCTGCTGAAGACGGAGAAGTTCTTCATTGGCGAAGGCGCTGCCGGAAAAGGCCAAAACCGTCGCCGCCGCGATGGCAAGTCGTCTCAACATCGTTTCCTTCCCCTTATGCCCGGCGCGTCATTTCGCGCGCCGCCATCCCTTGTCTTCGACAACCGCGCATTGGCGGGTGCGGCGCGACAGCCTTCGTGCACTGGCAGTCCGCGCTGTGCCGCTTGCAAGCTAGGGTCGTGATCGGGAGCGCCGCAAGCAAGACGAACAGCATGAGCCGCACACGAAATCGACAGCAAGTAAACGGCGCTGCACTGCACCCGTGGTGGTGGCATCCGATTGCGGTTGGCCCCCGCCGATTGTAGGGCTAGTCTCTCGTCAAGAATGCTGGCCACAGTCGAAACAAGCACGGCGACTATGCTGACGGGGAGGAGCAGGATGTTGAAGCGACGAGGTGCTCTGGCACTCGCCGCGCTGGCGCTTTCACGGGAAGTGGCCGCGGAGGATGTCGTCCTCTCGCCCGCCCAGATCGCCCTGTTCGAGACGCCTCACCTGGACAATCTGGAGCCGCCGGTCCGCCTCGACTACGTCTTCCGCCGCGAGGAAACCGGCCGGCCCGTCGTCGAGGACAGCATCCGGCTCCAGGTCCGCGCCTCGGCCGAGGCGCGGCGGCGCGATGTCGTGGTCGAGTTCCTCACCGGGCCACGCGCCATCCACTATCCGCCGGCGACCGGATTTCGCGGCAATCCGCTGCTGCTCTTCGCCCTCGACCGCGATGCGCGCGAACTGAGCGCCGCGACCGGCGGCTCGATGATGTGGTTCCGCAACCGCATCCGCCGCGCCGTCGCGGAGGCCGCCGAGTTGCGGGCGGGCACCGTGGCCGTCGGCGGGCAAAGCCTTCCCGCAACGGAGATCCTGTTCAGGCCCTTCACCGGGGAGCCGCGCGCGCGCCGGTACCAGGCCATGCAGTTCGACCTTCTGCTGTGCGACGCGCTGCCGGGGCGCCTCCACAGCATCCGCACCGAGATTCCGGAGGGCGTGGGGGGCGGCCAGGTCGTGGAAAGCATCGTCTTCGCCGGCACCGCCCCATTGCCGGCGGTCGCGCAATGAGCCGCAGCACGCTGGTCCTTGCCGCGGTGCTGTCGGCCTCGGCCGCCGCCGCGGCGAATGATTTTCCGACCGTGGCCCGGGCGGACTACGTGCTCGGCTGCATGGCGGCCAACGGCAACACACGGCTCGCGCTCGAGCGCTGCGCCTGCAGCCTCGATGCCGTCGCCGAACAGCTGCCCTATGCTCGTTACGAAATTGCCGAGACGGCCCTCAGGATGCAGGCAGGCAATCTCGGCGAACGCGCCGCCGAGTTCCGTGACCCGCCGCAGATCCGCGCCGCGGTCGAGGAGTTGCGCCGGGCCCAGGCGGAGGCCACCTTGCGCTGCTTCCAGTAGAAGAAGGCCGGCATCGCGCCCCGGCAAAGGCGCCACCACAGGAATCGAACGGCGTGAGATCGAGATCAAGGTTGCAATGGCGGATGGACTGAGCGGCAAGAAGGCCAGCGCGCCGCGGCGCGGACCACGTGGACGGCAAGCAAGCGAGACCGACCGCGCCGCCGTCGCATCAGCGATCGCGGGCCTGGCGCCGGCGCAGGACATGCTCATCGAGCACCTCCACGCGCTGCAGGATCGGCATGGCGGGTTGCGCGCCGGGCATCTCGTGGCCTTGGCGGAGTCGCTGCGCCTGGCGCCCGTCGAGGTCTTCGAGGTGGCCAGCTTCTATCATCATTTCGAGATGCTGGAGGACGCGGCACCGGCATCCGCGCCGCTGACGATCCGGGTCTGCGACAGCCTCCCGTGCCAGCTTGCCGGTGGCGGCGCGCTGCTCGATGCGCTTAGCGCCGCCCCGCCGCCCGGAACCCGGGTCGTCGCCGCGCCATGCATGGGCGCATGCCACCGCGCGCCGGCCTGCGCCCTCGGCCACGACCTCGTCGAACGGGCGACGTATTCCACGGTCACCGCCGCCGTGCAGGGCGGCCCGCCGGCGCTGCCGTCGCCGCCCGGTCTCGACGCCTATCTGGCGCGCGGCGGCTATGCGGCGCTGCGGACCGTGCGGCAGGCCGGCGACGCCGGACGGGAAGCAATGCTCGCCACGCTGGAGGCGGCCTCGCTCCGCGGCCTGGGCGGGGCCGGCTTCCCGACCTCGCGCAAGTGGCGGCTGGTGCTCTCGCAGCCCGGGCCGCGCCATGTCGTCGTCAATGCCGATGAGGGCGAGCCCGGCACCTTCAAGGACCGCCACTGCCTCGAGACCGAGCCGCACCGCGTGCTGGAGGGCATGTTGATCGCCGCCCATGCCGTCGGGGCCGAGGCCTGCTGGATCTATCTGCGCGACGAGTATCCGCATCTCCGCCACGCGCTGGCGCATGAGATCGCAGCGCTCGACGCGGCCGGGATCGCGGGGCTGCCGATCCATCTTCGCCGCGGCGCGGGCGCCTATATCTGCGGGGAGGAAACGGCCCTGCTCGAAAGCCTGGAGGGGCGCCGCGGCTATCCGCGGCACAAGCCGCCCTTCCCCGGCGAGCATGGGCTCTTCGGCCACCCGACCCTGATCCACAATGTCGAGACGCTGTGGTTCCTGCCGGAGGTGCTGGGCGAGCCCGACGGCGCTGCGCACTTCGCCGGGCACGGGCGGCGGGGGCGGCGGGGCCGGCGCTTCTTCAGCGTCTCCGGCCGGGTGCGGAACCCGGGCGAGAAGCTGGCGCCCGCCGGCGTCACCGTGCGCGAACTCATCGAGGAGTTTTCCGGGGGCATGGCGGAGGGCCACCGCTTCGCGGCCTATCTGCCGGGCGGCGCCTCGGGCGGCATCCTGCCTGCCTCGATGGCGGACCTGCCGCTCGATTTCGGCACGCTCGATTCGGTGGGCTGCTTCGTCGGCTCCGGCGCGGTCGTCATCCTGTCGGACCGGGACAACCTGGCGGAAGCGGCGCGCAACCTGGTGCGCTTCTTCCGCGACGAGAGCTGCGGCCAGTGCACGCCCTGCCGCGTCGGCACCGCTAAGGCCGACGCCCTGCTGCGCGCCCCGCGCTGGGACCGCGCGCTGCTTGAGGAGCTGGCGGCGGCGATGGCGGATGGCTCGATCTGCGGCCTTGGCCAGGCGGCGATGAACCCCGTGCGCAGCCTGCTGCGCCACATGCCGGAGGCGGTGCCGTGACCCGCTTTACCCTGGATGGCCACGAGGTCGAGGCCGCGCCCGGCGAGACGATCTGGACCGTGGCGCAGCGCGAGGGGGTGGAGATCCCGCATCTCTGTCACCTGCCGCGGCCGGGCTACCGGCCGGACGGCAATTGCCGCGCCTGCATGGTCGAGGTCGAGGGCGAGCGGGTGCTCGCCGCCTCCTGCATCCGCATCCCCCGCGAGGGCATGGTGGTGCGGAGCGCGAGCGAGCGGGCCGCCCGCGCCCGGCGCATGGTCTTCGAGCTGCTGCTGGCCGACCAGCCGGGGCAGGAGGCGCGCGACGCGACCGGCGGCTTCGCCCGCTGGACGGAGCGTCTCGGCGTCACCCGGTCCCGTTTCGCACCCGAGGAGGCGCGTCCGACGCCGGATCTCTCGCATCCCGCCATGGCGGTGCAACTCGATGCCTGCATCCAGTGCGGCCTTTGCGAGCGCGCCTGCCGCGAGGTGCAGCACAACGACGTCATCGGCCTGGCGGAACGCGGCATGGCGGTGACCGTCAGCTTCGACCTGCTGGACCCCATGGGCAGCTCGACCTGCGTCGCCTGCGGCGAATGCGTGCAGGCTTGCCCGACCGGCGCGCTGCTGCCGAAATCGGTGCTGGACGGGGCCGGCCGCCGGGCCGCGCCGCCGGAGCGCGAGGTCGCCAGCATCTGCCCCTATTGCGGCGTCGGCTGCCAGGTCGGCTTCCGGGTGCGCGAGGACCGCATCGAGGAGGTGGTCGGCCGCGACGGCCCGTCCAACCAGGGGCGGCTCTGCGTGAAGGGACGCTTCGGCTTCGGCTACTTGACCCATCCCGACAGGCTGACGCGGCCGCTGGTCCGCATCGAGGGTGCAGCCAAGGACCCGGCCGATTGCCTGGACCCCCGTGCCGCGCGCGGCAAGTTCCGCGAGGCGAGCTGGGAGGAGGCGCTCGATCGCGCCGCCGCCGGCCTCGCCCACATCCGCGACACGCGGGGGCCGAATGCGCTCGCCGGCTTCGGCTCGGCCAAGGGCTCTAACGAGGAGGCCTATCTGTTCCAGAAGCTGGTGCGCACCGGCTTCGGCACCAACAATGTCGACCACTGCACCCGGCTCTGCCATGCGGCGAGCGTGGCGGCGCTGCTGGAGGGCATCGGCTCGGGCGCCGTCACGGCGCCCTTCACCGCGGCGCGCGAGGCCGAGGTGATCGTCGTCATCGGTGCGCGGCCGACCGAGAACCACCCGGTCGCGGCCACCTACCTGAAGGACGCGGCGGCCCGTGGCGCGGCGCTGGTCACCATGGACCCTCGCGGCAGCGCGCTGGACCGCCATGCCGCCGAGGTGGTCCGATTCGCGCCAGGCCGCGACGTTGCCGTGCTGAACGCCATGCTCCACACGGTGATCGCGGAGGAGCTGTACGACCGCCAATACGTCGCCGCCCATACCGAGGATTTCGCGCTGATCCGCGACCATGTCGCGGCCTATGCGCCGGAGGCGATGGCCCCGATCGCCGGTGTCCCCGCCGAGCAGCTCCGGCGCGTCGCCCGCCTTTATGCCCGCGCGGGATCGGCCATGATCCTTTGGGGCATGGGCATTTCGCAGTCCACCCACGGCACGGACAATACCCGCTGCCTGATCGCGCTGGCGCTGCTCTGCGGCCAGGTCGGGCGGCCCGGCACGGGGCTGCACCCGCTGCGCGGCCAGAACAACGTGCAGGGCGCCTCGGATGCCGGGCTGATCCCGATGATGTTCCCAGATTACCGCCGGACCGGGGACGACGCGGCGCGGGCGCATCTGGAGCGGCTCTGGAACGCACGGCTCGACCCGCGGCCGGGCCTGACGGTGGTGGAGATCATGCACGCTGCCGAGCGGGGCGAGATCACCGGCATGTACGTCATGGGCGAGAACCCGGCCATGTCGGACCCGGATGTCGCGCATGCCCGCGCCGCGCTGGCGCGGCTCGACCATCTGGTCGTGCAGGACCTGTTCCTGACCGAGACCGCGGCGCTGGCCGATGTGGTGCTGCCCGCCTCCGCCTGGCCGGAGAAGGACGGCACGGTGACCAACACCAACCGCCAGGTGCAGCTGGGCCGGGCCGCCGTGCCGCCGCCGGAGGGCGTGCGGCAGGACCTCGCCATCATCGTGGGGCTCGCCCGGCGGCTCGGCCTCCCCTGGGACTATGAGCATCCGCACGACGTCTTCCCGGAGATGGCGGAGGCCACGCCGTCCCTCGCCAACATCACTTGGGAGCGGCTGGAGCGGGAGGGCAGCGTCACCTATCCCTGTGCCGGGCCGGACCAGCCGGGGCAGGAGATCGTCTTCGGCGACCGCTTCCCGACCGAATCGGGCCGCGCCCGCTTCGTCCCCGCCGGCCTCGCCGACCCGGCGGAGATGCCGGACACGCAGTTTCCCTTCGTCCTCACCACGGGCCGCCAGCTCGAGCACTGGCATACCGGCACCATGACGCGCCGCGCCGGCCCGCTGGACGCGCTGGAGCCGGGCCCGACCGCCGCCCTGGCACCCGCCGAGCTGGCGCGGCTCGGCCTCTCGCCCGGGGACCGCGTGCGCCTCGCCACGCGCCGAGGCGCCATCGAGCTGGCGGCGCGGGCCGATCCGGCCCTGCCGGATGGGCTGGTCTTCGTCCCCTTCGCCTTCCGCGAGGCGGCGGCGAACCTGCTGACGACCCCCCAGCTCGACCCATGGGGGAAGATCCCGGAGTTCAAATTCTGCGCGGTCCGGGTGGAACGCGCCTGAAAGTCGGTCAATGCCGCGCCCCCCGCTTGATCGTTCCAGGGTTGCCGCCCCACTCTAGGATCAGTGCAACCTGGGCGCTTTGCCCGCCTGCACCTAAGGGAGAACCGCATGTCTTGGAAGAAGCCCCGCGTCGTTGAGGTTTGCCTCGGCCTCGAGATCAACGCCTACGCCCTCGCAACCATCTGACCGGGTGCCGCCGCGGGATGGCCGCGGCGGCATTCCGCCCTCGTCGAGTACCAGCATGGCCATGGTCGAGACTGCCGCTGCGGCACCGCTTGGCCTGCTGGCCGAGCTGACCCACCGCTGCCCGCTGCGCTGCCCCTACTGCTCCAACCCCCTGGAGCTGTCCCGCGCCTCGGCCGAGATCGATGCCGCGACCTGGGGACGCATCTTCCGCGAAGCCGCCGATCTGGGCGTGCTGCAGGTGCATCTCTCGGGCGGCGAGCCCACGGCGCGGCGCGACCTTCCGGACATCTTGCATCACGCAGCGACGGCAGGGCTCTACACCAACCTGATCACCTCGGGCGTGCTGACCGATGCGGCGCGCCTCGATGCCCTGGTCGCGGCCGGGCTGGACCATGTGCAGCTCTCGGTGCAGGACGCGGAGCCGGGCTCGGCCGACCGCATCGGCGGCCTCGCCGGCGGGCATGTGAAGAAGCTCGCCTTCGCGGAGCTGGTCCGCGCCTCCGGCCTGCCGCTGACGCTGAACGCCGTGGTGCACCGGCAGAACCTCGAGCGCTTGCCCGACCTGATCGAGCTGGCGCTGAGGCTCGGGGCCGGGCGGCTGGAGGTGGCGCATGTCCAGTATTACGGCTGGGGCTTCCGCAACCGCGCCGCGCTCCTGCCGACCCGCGCCCAGCTCGAGGCGGCGACCGCGACGGTCGAGGAGGCCCGGGCCAGGCTGAGGGGGCGCCTGGTGATCGACTATGTGGTGCCCGACTACTATGCCCAGCGCCCGAAGCCCTGCATGGGCGGCTGGGGCCGGCAGTTCATCGCCGTCTCGCCCACCGGCCGCGCCCTGCCCTGCCACGCCGCCGAAGGCCTGCCCGGCTTCGACTTCCCCGACTTGCGGGTGACCTCGCTGCGCGAGGCCTGGGAGCATTCCGAGGCCTTCAACCGCTTCCGCGGCACGGCCTGGATGCCCGAGCCCTGCCGCGGCTGCGACCGGGCGGAGCAGGACTGGGGCGGCTGCCGCTGCCAGGCCTTCGCCCTGACCGGCGACGCCGCGGCCACCGATCCTGCCTGCGCCCTCTCGCCCAACCATGCGCTGCTCGACCTGGCGGTGCGCGAGGCCTCGGCCGCGACCGATGCCTTCACCTACCGCGAGATGGGCCGCTCCGCCGCTGCGGCCGCCGAACCGGCGGGATAGCGCGGTGCCCGCCCTCGGCCGTCGCTGCCTGATGGCCGGGTGTGGCGCCACCCTGATGGCCGCGGCCCCCGCACCCGCCGAGGATGGCGGCGCGGTGCAGGTGGCGCCCGGCATCTTCGTCCTGCCCGGCGTCATGGAGGAGGCATCCGCCGCCAATCTCGACGGCATCGGCAATGTCGGCTTCGTCGTCGGCGAGGCGGCGGTCGCCGTCATCGACCCGGGCGGCAGCCTGGCGCATGGGCGGCGCCTGCGCCGGGCGGTGGCCGCGGCGACGCCGCTGCCGATTCGCCATCTCATGCTGACCCATGTCCACCCCGACCATGTCATGGGCGGTGCGGCCTTCGCCGATCTCGGCGCCGAGGTGATCGGCCATGCCCGGCTTCCGGCGGCGCTGGCGCAGCGGCACGAATTCTACGCCGCCATGCTGGAGCGGGAGATGGGCAGCGCAGGCAGGGGCAGCGGGGCCCTTGCCCCGACGCGGCTGGTCGAGCCGGGGCGGGAGCTTGCCCTCGACCTCGGCGGGCGCGTCCTCACGCTGACGGCGCATCCGCCGGCCCATACCGACCACGACCTCAGCCTGTTCGATCAAGCGACCGGCACGATCTGGCTTTCCGACCTGCTCTTCGTCGAGCGCATCCCCTCGCTGGACGGCAGCCTGCCGGGCTGGCGCCGGGTGCTGGCGGCGCTTCGGACGGTACCGGCGGCCCGCGCCGTGCCGGGCCATGGGCCGGCCGCGGTTCCCTGGCCTGGCGCTGCGGACCCGCTGCTGCGCTACTTGGAGGCGCTGGAGCGGGAGACGCGCGCCGCCATCGCGGCGGGCATCGGCCTCGCCGAGGCGCCGGCGCGGGTCGCCATCGCCGAGGCGGCGCCATGGGGCCTCGCCGAGGCCTATCACGGCCGCAACGTCAACGCCGCCTACCGCGAACTGGAATGGGAGTAGCCGCCATGATCCGCCGCGCCTTCCCCCGCCGCCCCCTTCTGCTCGGTGCCGCAGCCGCGGGCCTCGCCGGGCCCGGCCTCGCCCAGGGTATCGAGGCCGCCGAGGCGCCGCGCCGCGCCGAGCGCTGGCGCGACCTCAAGGAGGCGATTTTCGGCGACCGCCGGACCGAGCCGGCCGGCCAGGCGATGGTCTTGGAGGCGCCGGCGCGGGCCCTGGATGCCGCGGCGGTGCCCATCTCCCTCCTCCTTGCCGAGGAGGCGGTGCCGCAGGTCCGCGCCCTCTACCTGGTGATCGACGAGAACCCCTCGCCGCTCGCCGCGCGGTTCGAGGCCGGCCCCTCCGGCGACCTGCGGGCGCTGTCGACGCGGGTGCGGGTGGATGCCTACAGCTTCATCCATGCCGTGGCCGAGACCGCGGACGGGCGGCTGATCGAGGCGGCCCGCTTCGTCAAGGCGGCGGGCGGCTGCTCGGCGCCGGTCGGCGGCAATCTGGAGGCGGCGCGGCAGCGCATGGGCCGGATGCGCATGGCGCTGCCGGAAGGGCCGCCGGCGGCCGGCCGTGCGGTGCCGGTCCAGGTGGCGCTCAGCCACCCGAACACCTCCGGCCTGCAGATGGACCAGCTCACCCGCCTCTCCATCCCCGCCGAATTCTTGCGCGAGCTGCGGGTCACCTACCGGGGCGCCGAGGTGCTGCGCATCGAGTCCGACATCGCCATCGCCGAGAACCCGACCTTCGGCTTCATGCTGGCGGGCGAGCCGGGCGGCGAGCTGCGCGTCGCGGCGGTCGACAACCGAGACCGCCGCTTCGAGGGCAGCTGGATGCTGGCCCCGGCAGGCTGACGCATCCGGCGCGGGCAGGATGGCGAACCAACCTACGGGCGAAAAAACCAACCTCGCTCCCGCGCGTCCCTGCTATTGGGGATTCCAGGACCCGGACGGGCACAAGGCGGACGGCCAGGGCTTGTCAACAAGGATTGCCTGCGATGATCGAACTCGTCCTTCTCGTCTGCCTTGCTGGGACGCCGAGTGCCTGCCGCGAGGAGCGGCCCGGATTCGAAGGCCTATCCCTGACATCCTGCATGATGCAGGGGCAGATGCTCGCCGCACGCTGGCTCCTCGAGCACCCGGCACTGACGCTCAGCCGCTGGCGCTGCGAGCCCAGCATTGCGCGGCGGGAGCCGATCTAGCCCCATCGGCGACCGAGGCCGCCTGACGGCACCGGACAGCCACCACCGGGCGGCCGCAGCGTTCGCAGACGACCTCGGCCGGCGCCGGGTCCGGCGGTCCGGGCGTCGACAGGATCGTCGCCTGGCCGGGCCGGAGCATCGCAACGGCGCGGACCGGCACCGGGGCTCCCTTGTCATCCGGGGAGGCCGTCGTCACCACCCGGAATGCCTCGTCCGGTCCACCATGTCGCAGAGTGGGGCCCGCGCCTCGCTGAGCTTGGCAACATGCGCCTGCCCGGGAGCAAGCTCGTCCCGCGGCCGCGGCCGCTGCGGCGAAAGTAAGGGCGGCACCGATTGCCCGGCGTCTGGCTCGCCCTGAACGGTGCCCCTTCAAAGCCGGACCGGCGGGCTCAGCACCAGCGGACTGCGCATCCCGGAGGCCGATATGGCACGTACCCCGTATACATGCGCAGCGCCGCGTGGCGGCGCCGTGTCCACCCACATGGCCGAGCGCAGCGGCAGGGGTGCCACCCGCATCGAACGGCCCTGCCCGCCATCGGCCGCAACCATGCGATGCAGTTCGTAGCCGTAGAAGCCCGGCTCGCGGTTCGGCGTCCAGCGCAGCACGGCGTTGCCCCGCTCCGCCACGGCATCGATCCAACGGGGGGCAGCCGGCGGATCGGGATCGAAGGGCGTCACCCAGACCAACGCCGTGGCATTGGCGTCGAGCGTGAGCGGCAAGCGAAGCCGGCCATTCTTCACCACGAGGCCGCTTCTGATCGGCGTGGCCACGCCGAGCTCGGCCATCATGCGCAGCCGCCGGGCCTCCCTGCCCGGGTCGAGTGCTGCCGGCATCCGTCGCCCCGAGGCGGCGAAGGCATTCGCATGCGTGGCGTCGATGCGGAATTGCGCCAGGTTCACCCGCGGCCAGGGAATATCGCGCAGCTGCCAGTCGATCCGGAGCGGTGGCGCCTTCCCTTCCCTTGCCGAAAAGCGGGTGAACAAAGCGGCGATGCGGTGGTCGTCCAGGGTGACCGCGTGATGCAGGTCGGTATGGGGGAACAGCGCATCCCCCGGCGGCTCGAAGCTGCCGGCCCGGTCGCCCAGCAGGCGGAGCATTTCGTAGAAGGCGAAGACGGGCAGCTTCACCAGATCGTCGGGCGCGGCCGAACTCCGCGTCGCCAGCGACCGCCGCCCGTCGAATGGCTCCCGCACGAGATGCTGGTTGGCATTGTCCGCGGCAGCGAGGAAGCGCAGCCCGCGCCCGGCATAGTGGGTTGTGAGCGCCATATGGGAGATCGCGCTCGCCGCCAGCCAGGCGGGAAAGTGCTCGCCCATCCGCGGCGCGTAGGGCGTGTCGAAGCCGACCTTCATGTCGGCTTCGTTGTTGACGATGGGAAGGCCGCGGGCGCAGCGCTCCGGCACCAGCCGCAGCGCCAGTTCCGCGGTCGTCCTGGCTGCGTCCACCAGTCGCTCGAGCTGCGGCTCCGCCTCCTCCACCACCCAGCTGCCCTTGCGGTGGAAGGAGAGGAAGTCGCAAGGCAGGTCCGGCGAGCCGCGCAGGAACTCCAGGAAGCGCTCCATGAGCTCCGGCCCTTCCCGCGGCGGTATCCACGCAAGGGCCGGGCCGCCGATCCGCACCTGATGGCCGGAGCGCCGCACGGCCTCCGCGGTGGCACGGTAGAGGTCGAGGTAGCGTGCGAAGTCGCCGCGCCAGAAGGGCGGCATGTTCGGTTCGTTCCAGATCTCGAGCCACCAGCGCGCCACCTCCGCCGCCCCGAAGCGCTCCACCGCGCGGTCGAGGAAGGTGCGAACGAGGTGCTGCCAGGATGCGAGGTCGGCGGGCGGCTCGATCGGGGAGGATGAAACGGCGGCCGGGAAGAAGGTCAGCGCCAGGAACGGCACGAAGCCGCGGGACGTGACCGCCGCAATCGCCTCCATCGTCGCCGAGAAATCCATCGCCGCATCCGGCGCGGGCCAGACGCGGCCACTGGTGGTGGGGAAGGTGGCCTCGCGCTCGCCGCTGTTGAGGATGCCGAAGAACCGCACCGCGTCGAAGGCGCCCGGCGAGGCCGCCATCATGTCGAGCAGCCGGGTGTAGCGCGCGTCGAGCAGCCAATCCGCATCGAAGACCCCGACCATGCCGAAGCCGATGGGATCCGGAACCTCGGGCAGGGCCCCAGGCCGAGCCGAGGCAGCAAGCCGGATGCGCCTCGGGGATGCGTCGCTCAGCCGTTCGGCCCCGGCGCTGCGCGGCACGGCCAGCGCGGCGCCCGTCGCCATGGTCCTGAGGAGCGCACGCCGGTCTGGAGCGCCCCCGCCACTGCCCGCCATGCCGCACCTCCCATCCTAATGGGCAATGCCTCGTGCCCTGCCAGCGAACAGAGGCCGCAGCCCATGCCTCTATCATGGAACAGCTCCGTCTTCTCGAAGGCCTGTCGCTGTTCGAGGTTGCCTGTCCCGTCGCCGGCACGGCCCGCATCAGCCATGTCTCCGAGGAATGGTCGCCTGGCGTGGCGGCAACGTGGGGCATCGAATTTTCCTGCCACGCATACGGCTGCGAAGCGGCAACCGCTCGTGCAGCAAGCGTCTCCCGGAACCTGGCTGCCTCCCGGTCGAGCCGCCGACTGCCATGGGAAGTTCAGGATGAGGCAGGTCGGATGGGCCAACTTCCAAGCAGCTGATGCGTTCCATGCCGACAGCCGACGCTCCGGATCGGAGGCGGGCCAATATGGAGGAAGCGCATGAAACTCGTCCTTGCGGGCCTGACAGTGCTCGTCCCGCTGCTTGCTGCACCCGTTTGCCTGGCTCAGGCGCCTCAAGGGGCAGCAGGCCGTGGCCCCGAAGGCAACCTGCAATCCGGTACGGCTATGGGCGGCGCTCAGGAGCGGTCGTCCGGAATGCCGAATGCCGGCACCGCGGCGCAGCCCATGCCGCAGACACATAGCCCCCGCCCCCCGGGCGCGACCGACACCCCAGCCCGCCACAGGCCGGAGGGCAACCTGGGTTCCGGAGCGGCGATGAGCGGCGCCCAGAGGGAAGGCGCGGGCGCTGCGGCAACCGGAGGGGCACCGCCTCCGCCGATGCCGTCCTCCACCGCCAGCCCCCGGCCGCCTGGCGCCGCTACCCCATCCCGATAAGGGGCACTGAGGCGCCGCTTGGACAAGCCGATGCCGGTGCCGGACGGAGCCAGAGCGGCAGCGCCGTCCGCGCATAGCCGATCGTTGCCCTGGACGCGGAGCGCCTTTGCAATAAAGGGCAGCACGTCGATCTCGGGCCGGCGGCATCCGAGGAAGCCGATGGCGGAGACGACGCTGCCATAGGCCGCGGCCGCAAGGGAGCGCGCCAAGCTGCTCCCTCCCCCAGTCTCCAGCACGAGGTCAGCGCCCCGACCACCCGTCAGCCACAGGCGCATCGCCGCCTGATCGGCATTTCCACAGATTCAGCAATGGGCCGAACCAGGCAGCAGCACCGAGCCAATCAGTCAGCTCACTCTGAGCTGCCCCAGGAATCCGCCGAAGCGTTCATGACGCCGCGGGCTGCTGGTTCTCGCGCGCGGCCTCGTCGAGAAGCCAGTTGCGGAACGCCGTGATCGTCGGATCCTCGGCATCCTGCGGGCGGCACACCACGTAGTACGCAAGCTCGCAGCCGAGCACCGGCCCGAACGGGCGAACGAGCCGGCGCTCCGCAAGGTCCTGCGCGACAAGCGTGGTACGGCCGAGGGCCACGCCGCCGCCGGCAATCGCCATGCGGAACGCCGCCGCAGAATCGTCGATGCGCACCCCGCCGTCGCTCCCCGCCGCGGCGAGGCCGGCGCGCTTGTACCAGTCACGCCAGCCCGGGAATTTCGGCTCCGACGCCATGGACATGTCGTGGATGAGCTGGTGATGGCACAAGTCCGCCGGCGAGGCGAGCGGGTGCCGCCCCTTGAGCAGCGAAGGGCTGCAGACCGGGAAGAACAGGTCGGCAGCGAACCGCGTCGCCACGAGCCCCCGCCATTCGCCGCGCCCGTAGCGGATACCGACATCGACGGACTCTGTGGCGAAGTCCACAAGGCTGGTGCGCGTGTCGACCCGAAGGTCGCACTCCGGATGGGCGCGGCCGAAGGCTTCGAGGCGCGGAAGCAGCCATTTGTCGGCGAAGGCCATCGGCACCGTCACGGTGAGCGTGCGCCGTTTCCCGGCCGACCGCAGGCGGTCCATGGCTGCCGACAGGTGCTCGAACCCGGCCCTCAGATCGGGCAGCGCGACCCGCGCGGCCTCGGTCAGGATGAGGCGGGCCGGGCCGGCCTGGGCGCGGTGGAACAGCTCGACGCCAAGCACCTCCTCGAGCCGCCGGATAAGCTGGCCAACCGCCGCGGGCGTGACGTTCAGCTCCTCCGCGGCGAGGGCGAAGCTGAGGTGGCGCGCGGCGGCGTCGAAGGCACGCAGCGCATTGAGGTGCTCGGGGCCACGCATGCCGCCAAACATAATCTATTCAGGTCGCGCAGATCATCTCGTTTGTCGCGCCCGTCGCCCGCCGTCATCCTCCATCTCACGGAACGCGCGCTCCGGCTTCGCAACTCACTGAAGTCAGGAGAATTCCCATGATGCTTTACGGCAAGATTGCCCTCGTCACCGGCGGCACCTCCGGCATCGGCCTCGCCGCCGCCGCCCTGTTCCAGGCCGAAGGGGCGCAGGTCGTCGTGGTCGGCAACGACCCGGACCGGCTCGCCACCGCGGCGGCCACGATCGGTCCGAACACGCTCGCGCTCAGGGCCGACCTGCGGCGGCCGGCCGAGATCGACCGGGTGATGGAGGCGGTGCGCGAGCGCTTCGGCCGGCTCGACATCGTCTTCGCCAATGCCGGCCTGGGTCTGGCCGCGCCGCTCGGCGCCGTCACGGAAGCCCAGATCGACGAGCAGCTCGCGGTCAACTTCAAGGGCCTCTTCTTCACGGTCCAGAAAGCGGTGCCGCTGATGGGCAAGGGCGCCAGCGTCGTCCTGACCACGTCCTTCCTGAATGCGGTCGGGGCGCCCGGCTTGTCGGTCCTCTCCGCCACCAAGGCGGCGGTGCGCTCGCTGGCCCGGTCGCTCGGTGCCGAGCTGGCGCCGCTCGGCATCCGGGTCAATGCGGTGAGCCCCGGCCCGACCAGCACGCCCTTCGCCGGCAAGATGGGCCTCAGCCAGGCCGAGCTGAAGGCCATGGCGGAGGGCGTCGAGGCCCAGGTGCCGCTGCAGCGCTTCGGCGAAGCGGAGGAGGTAGCGCGCGCCGCGCTGTTCCTGGCCAGCCCCGACAGCTCCTACGTCACCGGCACGGAACTCGTCGTCGATGGCGGGCTGTCGCAGATCTAGGCCGCCCCGCCGGGTCCGACCTCGGCAAGAGGCAGCCCCTTCCCCGCCCCACTCCCAAGACTGTCCATCCGGCGGCGCTGCCCCGCAGAGGGCGGCCGCAGACACCAAAAGGAGAAGCACGATGACCAGGATCACCAAGACGCTCGCCGCCGTCGCAGCGGGCACCCTTCTCGCCACGGGCGCCCTCGCCCAGAGCGCGAGCCAGATCCGCGGCGCCTCGCCCTATGCCACCATTGAGAACGAAGCCCCGCCGCGGCTAATCGTGGATCCGCCGCTGCCCGGGCCGCTCGCCCTCGGCATCTTCCAGGCCCAGTACCGGGTCGAGAATCTGCGCATCGTCCCCGTGTTCGGAGCTGGCGCCCTCGCCGTCTCGCCCCGCATCGGGCACCTCCACATCACCGTCGACGACCTTCCCTGGTGGTGGGCGGATGCGAGCGACAACAACACGGTCGACGTGGCCGGGCTGCCGCCGGGTGACCACAAGGTCAAGATCGAGCTCGTCGACGCCAGCCACTCGGTCTTTCCGGGGCAGGTGGTGACGCTGTCCTTCACGGTCCCGGCAGGGGCGCAGGCCACCCATCACGGGCATGCCGCCAAATAGGACGATCGCAAGCAGCTCCATGCGTCTCCCTGCCGAGGCGC
This sequence comes from Belnapia sp., assembly GCF_059504005.1. Classification (NCBI taxonomy): domain Bacteria; kingdom Pseudomonadati; phylum Pseudomonadota; class Alphaproteobacteria; order Acetobacterales; family Roseomonadaceae; genus Belnapia; species Belnapia sp. The sequence continues at coordinate 34,050 of NZ_JCACHU010000013.1, forward strand.
ACGGAATACGGAAGAAATCCACCCGAAACCCTGATTCCCTTGTTGAGGAGAAGAGCCATGACAACCACCATCGATACGGCGAAGACCCGGGCGCCGGACATGAAGCTCGAGGTCATCGTCATCCCGGTGTCGGACGTCGACCGCGCCAAGCGGTTCTATGCCGGGCTGGGCTGGAGGCTCGACGCGGATTTCGCATCCGGCAGCGACTGGCGCGCGGTGCAGTTCACGCCGCCCGGCTCCGGCGCCTCGGTCATCTTCGGCACCAACCTCACCGCGGCCGCGCCCGGCTCCGCCCGGGGCCTCTACCTCGTCGTCTCCGACATCGAGGCTGCCCGCCGGGAGCTGCTCGGCCGCGGCGTGGATGTCAGCGAGACCTTCCACAGCGCCGACGACGCCTATACGGGAACGGACGAGCCCTATCTCTTCGGGCGGCGTCGGGTCGCCGGCGCGGATCCGCAGCGCCGCAGCTACCGCTCGCACGCCGCCTTCAGCGATCCGGACGGCAATGGCTGGCTGCTGCAGGAGGTCACCGAGCGGCTCCCGGGCCGCGTGGAGGCGGACACGACCTTCGCCTCCGTGACCGACCTCGCGGCCGCCCTCCGGCGCGCCGCGGCGGCGCATGGCGAGCATGAGCAGCGGACCGGCGGGCACGATGCGGACTGGCCCGACTGGTACGCCGAGTACATCGTCAGCGAGCAGGCCGGCAAGCCGCTGCCGCGCTGAGGTCGCTCCGTCACCAGCGACGGTCCGCCGACGGCCGGCGGACCGCACGCTGCCCGAAACCCGCCGTTGAGCAAGTGCCATGAACAACCGCATCCTCGTTTTCTATGGGTCCTATCGATCCGACCGGACGGGCATCAGGCTCGCTGAATTCGTGGTCGACCGGCTACGGCGTCGCGGCGATGATGCCGAGCTGATCGACGCGAAGGCGGTCAACCTCCCGATGCTCGACCGGATGTACAAGGAGTACCCGAAGGGTGAAGCCCCCCCGGCCCTGGAGCAGCTGGCGCACAAGATCCGTGGCGCCGACGGCTTCGTCTTCGTGACCGGCGAGTACAACTGGGGCGTCCAGCCCGGGCTGAAGAACCTCACCGACCACTTCCTGGAGGAGTGGTTCTGGCGGCCCGCCGCGATCGTGAGCTACTCCGCCGGCCGCCTGGCGGGCGCACGGGCCGCCACCGCATGGCACGGCACGCTCTCCGAAATGGGCATGATCGTCGTCTCGAGCACGATCGCGGTCGGCCCGATCGGGCAGACCCTGTCGCCCGCAGGCGAGCCGACCGGCGAGAGCGGCCAGGCACTCGAGCGTGCCTTCCCGCGCTTTGCCGACGATCTCGCCTGGTGGGCCGAGGCAGCGAAGGCCCAGCGGCAGCGAAGGCAGCCGCCCTACTGACCGCGGACACGTCGAGCCCGGCGACGGAAGCTGTCCGGGCAAAGTTGCCGCAGAGGATGCCGCCATGCGACCCGACATCACCCCAGGAGCCGCCTTCCCCGACTACGAGTTGGCCGACCACACCGGCAAGCGCCGGAAGCTCTCCGACCTGCAGGGACAACACCCCCTGGTCCTCGTGCTCAGCCGCGGCGGGTTCTGCCCCAAGGACCGCCGGCAGCACGAAGGCCTGGTCCGGCTCCACCGCGAGCTCGAGGTTGGCTACTGCCGGCTCGTCACCATCAGCACCGACAGCATCGTGGAAACCAACGAGTTCAGGACCGGCATGGGCGCCCACTGGACCTTCCTGTCCGATACCCGGCGCGTGGTTCAGAAGGACCTCGACATCGCCGAGTACACCGACCCAACCCACAACCCCATGATCCCGCACACGCTCGTGCTCGAGCCCGGTCTGATCATCCACAAGATCTATATGGGCTACTGGTATTTTGGGCGCCCGACCGTGGAAGAGCTGCGCCAGGACCTCCGCGCCGTCCTCAGGAAATGCCGACCCGATTGGGACATCGGTACGCCTGACCTAAGGGCAGCATGGCGCGATGGGAAGAAGGAGTTCTTCTACCCTTACGGCAAGAGCTACTCCCAGACGATTGGCGAGCAGGATTAGGGACCAAACACAGGTGCCGCCTTCCGCAACACCTGCTGCGGCGCTCAGCTCATGTCGGGCATGCCTCCTCGCATAGCAGTCAGTCCTCTGGGAGACGTGCCCCGCTTCGGCCTATGCCAACTCCGACCACCAAGCCATCAAGCGGGATGTGCGGATGACCGGAACTTTCCTGCCCAAGGACGCACGGGTTGCGCCTTGGATCGGTAGTTCCTGCGACGGCTCAGTCCCCGTGCTTCCGGGACTGCACCTGCATCCGCGGCAACCACCTGACATCGGGCGGGCTTCGGCAGCCTTGGTTCAGGTCACGCACAACCAGCCGCGCGCAATACAGGTCGGAAGGACATTGCCACCACGCCGCGGTGCGGGAGCACTGGAGCGGGCCCGCCTTCACCGATCCTGGTTGGGGCCGCAACCATCGCTGCCCCCCGGACTTTTGCCTAACATCGCTAGGAGGCGCGGGTGGTTGAGCATGGGACCGGCTCTCGGACATTGGACGGCCTGACGGACAGTCTCTGGGGAGCCTTCGGCTTCGGCGTCCTGGCGGGACTGCGCAGCATGTCGGCAGCGGCCGCGCTGGCCTGGGCTGCCTCGCTCGGAGGCATACGGATCGGATGGATCCCCTCCGGGCCCGAGACACGCAGCCTTGCGACGATCGCTGCCCTTGCCGAGATGGCTGGCGACAAGATGCCGTTCGCGCCCGACCGCCGCATCGTGCCCTCCTTCCTGGTGCGCCTCGCCCTTGGGGCGGTCGGCGGGGGAGCGCTGGCCGAGCGCGGCGCCTGGAGAGCGGAGGGTGCCGTAACCGGCATCGCCGGGGCCGTCGCTGGCACCCTCCTCGGCCGCACGGCGCGAGGCGCCAACACGCGAACCGGCCGCGACTGGGCACGCGCCCTTACCGAGGATGCCTTGGCGGCCAGCCTCGCCATAGCGCTCGTCCGCTCGGCTGCGCGGCAGGGCAGGAGGTAGACGGAACGGTCAGCCCTGCCTGTCGGCGGCTCGACGCGATCCGATCGAGGTTGCCCAGGGAGGTCACCCGTCCACCCCAGGCGCCGCCACGGCCGGATCGAAGCTCGGCAGATGACGCGGTGCGGCATGCGGAGGGTTCAACCGGTGGCGGACGAGAGGCCGGAATTCAGCGTCGCGCAGCAAGGTGAGGGCGACGGCGCGCCTGGGGCGACCGCAGCCTTTCCCTATGATCGCATGACAGTGGAGCGCTTCCGCGAGGCCTTCCCGAAGGCGCGTTGGCGCGACGACCTGGGAGCCTGGTTCGTGCCGGGTCAGCGGGCAGAACGGCGCCTGACCACATGGATGGGCCGGGAATGGTCAGGCGTCCTGGCCTATGCCGACCAGCGCGGTCGCGACGCCTTCGCGTTCGAGCCGATCACGAGCCCCTACCTTGAAATCGCCGATGGCTTCGTGGTGAGGACGCCGTACTCCCGGACCGTCATCGCCGAGTTGCGGGCGGTGCCATGGGCCCGCTGGGATCCTGCCCTGAAGGCTTGGCGCATACCCTTCCGCTCCATCGAGGAGTTGCGCCGGCACTGGCCCGCCATCGAGGGCGCGGCCCGCCTGGCGGAGCCCGAGGAGCGGCGAAAACGCGAGGAAGACCGCAAGGCTTCTCCCGGCCACCCGGACAGGCGCGCCGACGCAGCGGAGCGCCGCCGCCATCGGTATCCCGTGCCGGACGACGCACAGCCGCCGCTCGACCGTGTGCTCATGACCCATGCAGGATGCCTGGTGTTCGAATGCATCACGGGCGAGCTTGCCGAGCCGGAACTAGCCATGCGCTTCTACCCCGATGTCGCTGCTGGTTCAGCCACGCTGATCTGGGCGCGGTGGCGAAGGCCGGATCATGCCGAACTGGTTCAAGCTTGGCCCGCACGGACTCCGCCAAGCTCGTCCGACCTGGCGCGCGGCTGGTGGCAGCCGACGATCAAGGTATTGCGGGAGGAGCGCCGAAAGGCGGCATCGCTCGAACGTGCCCTGGCGACGCGTCGCTCCAAGAAACAGTAGGCGACAACTTCAGCTCCCCCGCGGAAAAGTCGCGGCGGCATTCGGGTCCTGCAATCTGATCATCGCATCACAGCCCGAGCTCCGTGCCCGCGCCACCGGGAGCACAAGGGTATGCATAGTACGCGAGCAGCAAAGCTCGCGGCGATTAGAGCCGCGATGCGCTTCGGGACGCGGCCTTGAGGCGTCGGCCTCCCATGCAGTGCGATGCCAGGCCATCGACCGCGACGGCAGCCCCGTCGCCACCCTGCCGAGCGAGCACCGCCCATGACGGCGGCGTGCCCAGCATTCAGGCCTCGACGATCTTGAGGAGGACCACGCCGCCGAGGATTAGCGCGAGGCCGAGCAGGCGCATGGGCGATGCGGCCTCGCCCAGGACGAGAATGCCGGCGAGCGCGACGCCGAGTGCGCCGATGCCGACCCACACTCCGTAGGCCGTCCCCACCGGCAGCGCCTTCAGGACGGCGGAGAGCAGCACGAAGCTGACGATCGCGCTCGCAATACCGACGAAGCTCGGCCAGAGGCGGGAGAAGCCATTGGCCTGCTTCAGGGCGAGCGCCCAAACGACCTCGAGCAGTCCGGCGGCGACGAGGGCGATCCAGGCCATGGGGGCCTCCTGGTGTATGACGCTTGGGGGGTAGCATCCTGCGGCCAAGCCTGACGGCGCACGCGGCCGCATGCGGTCCGCCACCCCGCCAGGCCTGATGGCGCCTGCGCAGGGGGCCTGGGAGGACGAAGCCCGGGCGGAGATCGTCCAACGCCGCGCTTGGGGCCAGGGCAGCTTGGCCACGGCAACGGCGACCGGCAGGGAGGCTGCGCGGCGAGGCCCGGCACCGAGGCGGGCTGCCGCATCGGGCGGAACGGGTTCAGGCGGCGTCCGGCCGCGGCGCCAGGTCGGGCACGCGCAGGCCGCGCGTCACGGCCGGCCGCTGCGCGATGACGTCGAACCAGCGCGCCAAATGCGGGGTGTCCCCCAGCGTGAAGCCGAGCTTGCCGACCGCGGCATTGACCCAGGGCCAGGTCATGACGTCGGCTATGCCGTAGGGGCCGGCAAGGTGCTCCTGCCTCGCCAGGCGCCCGTCGAGGACAGCGAAGACGCGCCGCGCCTCGCGCTCGAACCGCGCAATGACGGCCGGCAGCTTCTCCTCGGCGAAGACGGCGAAGTTCCAGTACTGGCCCAGCGTCGGCCCGACATGCGCGGCCTGGAACAGAACCCATTCCAGGGTGTCGCGCTGCGCGGCATCCGTGGGCGGCAGCAGGCGGCCCGAGCGCTCCGCAAGATAGAAGAGGATGGCGCCGCTCTCGCGCACCACCCGGCCCATATCCGGGTCGACGATCACCGGGATCTTGTTGTTCGGATTGAGCGCGAGGAAGGCCGCGGCACGCTGCTCGCCGCGCTCGATATCGACGACGCGCACCTCGTAGGGCAGGCCGACCTCCTCGAGCATGATCGAGGCCTTGTGGCCGTTCGGGGTCTGGTAGGTGTGGAGCTGAATCGGGGTCACCGGGGTTCTCCTCATGCGGCGCAGCGCATCCTGCCGCGGTGCCCCAAACCTGGCCGCTCCCCGGCACGAGTGCGATCTGCGAGTGCGCCGTCACCGATTGCGCCGATGCACAGGTGGACAGTCCGCCCCGCGCTTGCCCTCCCCCCTCGCCTCCTGGCAGCCTGCCGACGGCAACCGGACAGCGGCGATGGCGCATACCCCCCGTCACATCGAATGGGACGACCTGCGCTACGTCCTTGCGGTGGCCGAGCATGGTGGCCTCGCGGCCGCCGCCCGCGTGCTCGGGGTGAACCACACCACCGTGCTCCGGCGGGTGAACGGCTTCGAGGAGGCGCACGGGCTCCGGTTGTTCGAGCGGCTGCCGTCGGGCTACGCGCTGACGGCCGGCGGCGAGGAGATGCTCGCTACGGCCCGGCGCATGGCCGAGACCGTGGCCGAGCTCGAGCGGCGACTCTCCGGCCAGGACCTCCGGCTCGAGGGCACGCTCCGGGTCGCGACGACGGACACGCTCATGGCCTCGCTCCTGCCGGGCGTCCTGGCGCGGTTCCACGCGGCGCATCCGGGCATCGTCGTCGAGGTCGCGGTATCCAACCTCTTTGCGAACCTCACGCGGCGGGATGCCGATGTCGCCATCCGGCCGGCCGCGTCGCCGCCCGAGACGCTAGTCGGCCGGCGCGTCGCCGATGTCGCCTTCGCCCTTTACGCCGCGCCCGGCCTGGCGGTGCCCGGGGACGAAGACCTCGGCGCCGCCTGGATCGGGTTGGACGATAGCCTCGCAGGGTCGACCATCGCAGCCTGGATGCGGAACGCCCTGCCCGAGGCGCGGATCGTCCTGCGTTGCGACACGCTGGTCGGCGCGGCAGCCGCGGCAGCCGCAGGGCTCGGCGTCGCGGCGCTGCCCTGCTATCTCGGGGATGGCTGGCCCGGGCTGCGGCGCATCGCCGGCCCCGTGCCCGAGATGACGACCGCGCTCTGGGTGCTGACCCACGAGGATCTCCGGCGGACCGCCCGCGTCTCCGCCTTCACCGAGTTCGCGGCCGAGGCCTTCGCCGCAAGGCGGGCGCTGTTCGAGGGGCGCGAGCCCGCCGCGGCCTGGCAGGATCAAGCCCTGGCTGCGCCAGATCTACCGAAGCCGATGGGCCAGCGGGACACTGAACCCGCTGCTTGGCAGGACCCCGATTACGCGCCGCACGGGACGATGCGCTCGGGCATAAGGGGCTCCGCCGGGGGTTCGAACACCGCAAGGTAGACCGACCGCCCCTCGATCCAGTGCCACGCTACCTCCCGATAGCCCGCGGCCGCGAGTTCACAGGACAGCAGCGCGCGGGGGGTACCATGCGCCAGCACAGGGCCGTCCACGTCCAGGATCGCCACCCGCCCGCCGGGCCGCATCGCCGGAACCAGGTTGGTGAGCAGGCCGAAGGGCTGCGCGATCTCATGGTACATGTGGACCAGCAGCGCGAGGTCGACCGAGCGCGGCGCGAGGTGCGGGTCATGGGGCTCGCCGAGCACGAGCGACACATTGCCCAGCCGCTCGCGCGCGACGCGCTGTCCGAGGCGGCCGAGCGTCCTCCGGTCCACATCCTGGGCGATGACGCGGCCTCCGGGGCCGACGCGCTGCGCCAGCCGGCCGACATAGTAGCCGGCACCGGCACCGATATCGGCGACCGCCATGCCGGGACGGATGCCGAGCAGGTCCATGACCCTGGCGGCTTCGCCGGCGCGCTCGCGGCTGTCCTCGCTCGCCCACTGGTCGGATATGATGCTGGCCACCGGGCGTTGCGGCCTCGGGAACCGCTCGGCGGCCAGGCCAGGCGGTGCTGCGGCCGACACCCCGGCCTCGGGCGCGGCGGCAGAGCAGGCGGACACGACCAGCGCCGCGGCCGCGCCTGCCAGCCCGGCCAGGAGCGACGCCGCGGCGACGCGTCCGTTGCAGCTAGCCCTCATCGCCTTCTCCCTTGCGCCCGATCACGGCCCAGAGCGGGTCCCTGCCCCACCGCCCCGGCGACGCCAGTTCCTGCGCCTCCACCTCGGGAAAGCCGGCGCGCCGCAGGTAAAGCGACACCAGCCCGCACTGATCCTGCCCCTCGAGGCCCTGCCAGATCGCCACCGCCTTCGTGGGGAAGCAGCGGTTGGAGAACGTGATCGCCACGACGCCGCCCGGCCGCAGCACGCGCGCCACCTCGCGCAACACCTCGACCGGCCGCTGGAGATACTGGATGGAGACGCAGATGCCGACCGCGTCCACGCTCGCATCGGCGAGCGGCAGCTTGGGATCGCGGTTCAGGTCCTGCACGAACCAGCGGTCAAGCCGCGGGTTGGCGGCCAGCTCCGCCGCGTTCATGCCATGGCCGATGACCTCGGCATAGCTGACCTTCTCCGGCAGATGGCTGACCCAGCTCGACATCAGGTCGAGCACCGTGCCATCGGCAGGAAAGACCCCGCGATAGAGCCCGGTCACGGCCGCGATGGCGCCGTCGTCGATATGGGTGACGAAGCGAGGCTCGGCGTAGAACATCGCGTCCGGCAGGGGGTCAGCCTTGGCGAAAGCGCGTGGCGGCAGTTCGGGCAAGCCGTCCTCGGTCATGGCGATGGAATCTCCTGAGGGACCGTCCTGCGCAGGTGGGGCGGCCCTGGGGCTTGCCAACCTGGGGCGTTACGACCGGGCATCGCCGATGGCCGAGGCCAAGCAAATGGCTGGTTGCGGGGTCCGGCGACCTCCCGTCGTGGCCGGCCACGGGCCTTCCAGGGCCCGTTCCCCGCGTTGCGCCCGTCCGGCATCCAGTACCCGGCTCCGAGGCATCCGATCCCGGTTCTCACCCAGGCCCGGCCGCGGCGCGGCAGCTCACCGAAACGGGCGGGTTCCAGCAGATCGAAGGAGGCCGGCAGGCAGTGCGCGGTCACGGCCAGGCAGCGTGCGCCCGACGGCGCCTTCCCGCTCCGCCCTGGCCGCGGCGATGAGGCAATCCAGGCCAGCGCCGTGCCTGAGCGCACCGACGATGCTGGATGTCGACATCCCTGAACGGCGCCCAGGCTGCACCGAGGGCGCCGACGCGAGAATTCAGGCAAGCCGCAGCAGCCCGGGGCCGGGGGTCATCCTTCCGCGCGGATGAGCATACCTATCCCACGCCGGCCGGAGCGGCGACTTTTTCGGCCTCGCCGAAGCCGATGCGGCCGAGGCCCGGCAGCTTGATCGCCGGCCGCCGGAGGTCGAGCCCGGCAACCGCCCCCAGGATGTTCACCTCCAGCCCTTCCACCCAACCAAGGGTGATGCCGGCATAACCGCCAAGGCTCAACCGGATCCCGGTGCCGGTCCGCCGCAGCCAGCGCCCGTCATAAGGGTAGTCCTTGCCGATCGCCGTGGGCGGCAGCACTGCCTTGATATCCGGTACCGCGTCCATCACCGCGGCGACGAAGGTGTTGGAGTTCGGCCCCGGCCAGGGTCGGTAGTCACCCCGGTTGCGCCAGGCATAGCCGGTGATCGCCGCCTGCATGCGGGGGATGAGCGCCTCGGCCGCCGGGCCGTCGGCCGCGAAGACCAGTTCCGGCGAGCGGCCGAACCAGCGGCCATCCGGCTCGAAGCCGTTCATGCGGATCGGCTCGCCCCAGGCGGTGTAGTCGTAGCGGGTGTAGGAGGCGGCGCCCTCGGGCTTGAAGACGATCCAGCAATGGACTGCGAAGATGCCGCGCCACCGAACCGTCTGCGCGGCCAGGATGCGCACCACGGCAGCCTGGTGCCGCGCCGGCGGCGGCAGCAGGCCGATGCTGGACCGGTCGGCGGTCTGCCAGCCGGCACCGCCCCCTTCGACACGGTACAGGGCTGCCGAGACGGCCAAGGGAAGGAGGAAGAAAAAGGCGAAGAGCAGCAGCGCAGGCTTCAGGATCGACATCGTCTCCCAGAGATTGGCCGGCGAAGCCGAAACGCCAGCCCCGCTGCGGACATAGCGGCACCGGCCCGCCTCCGGCCGGTCGTCGCCGCCTGCCATGGCCGTCACGGATACCGGGCCAAGGGCGATTTGCCTGCGCGGCAGCCTGCCGTCCGGCCGCCTGCCCGGAACGTCGGCGTCCGCGTGGCCGAAGGTCAGCCGCCCTCTTCGCCGTCAAGGAACGCCAGCAGCGCCCGCGCCGAGGCCTCCGGCGCCTCCTCCATCGGCACATGGCCGACCCCGGGCAGGATCACCGTCCGCGCATCGGGCAGGGCGCGCTCGTAGTCGGGCGCGTGGGAGGCGGGCACCGCGCCGTCCCGCTCACCCCACAGCAGCAGCACCGGCAGGTGGATGGTCGCCAGGAGCGGCTCGGGCGGCACGAGGCGCGTCTGCAGCACCCGATCGAGGATGGCGTGCCGTACCCCGGGAGCGAGCAGCATGGCGTGGTACCGGTCCACCACGGCATCCGTCAGCACGCCGGGGACGGCATAGGCGTTCTGCATCGCCCTGCGCAGAAGCGGCCTCGGCGCGCTGTAGGGCAGCAGCCGCATCAGCCAGGGCAGCCGTTCGGGCGCACGGCCATACTCGCGTCCCAGGCTTGCAAAACCGTCCGGCGCCATGAGGACGAGCTTCGAGACGCGCGCCGGCTCGGCCGCGGCGAAGCGCCACGCGATTCGCCCGCCCATGGAGGAACCGACCACCGCCGCCTTCCCGATGCCGAGCCGGTCCATCAGCGCCCCCAGCACGGCGATGCTCCGCTCGTCGGAATAGTCGCCGGTCGGGTCCGGCCCGGTCAGGCCGAAGCCCGGCAGGTCGAGCGAGATGACGCGGAAGCGCTTCTCCAGCAACGGCGCCCACGCCTCCCAGGTATGCAGGGAGGAGCCGAAGCCGTGGATCAGCAGCACGGTTGCGCCGTCGCGCGGCCCGGTGTCGCGGACATGGAGCCGCACCCCCGCCGCCTCCAGGAACTGCGAGGGTGGCCGCGCCCAACGGCGCTCCAGCGTGGCACGCGGCAGGTCGGGGCTGTAGAGCCAGATCCCCGCTCCCATCAGCAAGACGCCCAGCGTCACGGCGATGGCAATCACAGCCCGTCCCATTCCAGCCCCTGTCGCCGCCGTCTATCGGCAGGCCTCGGCGCTGGATATGCGGCAGGCCTCGCGCTTGTCATCGGACGCGCCGACGCGTGGCGCCGCTTCGCGGCGGAAGGGGGATCCGGCGCAAGCTTTGAAGCCCGCCCGATTGCGCAACGGAGCGGCGGCAAGGCTGGCCGTTGCGCCGGTACGGACGGATGTCGGGTTTACTGTTTCCCGGCTCTGCCAACGACCGGCCGATGATGCATCCTTTCCCTAAGAACGGATCGCCGCAGGAGGGCTTCGCCAGGACCCACGCCGCAGCCTGGCAATCGGGTCGCGGAGAGTCGATGGTGCGGGCTTCTCAACCTGATGGACAGCCTGAGGCGGTAGCGGATGCGACCGCCGGAGCCCGGCAATGGTCGACTGCCCGTCGCACGGCCCTCGAGTCATCAGGGCTGATCTCGAAGGGCGGGCTCCTCGCCATGCCTCCGGCGCGACGGCGCGTTCAGACCGGCGCAATGCAGGAGGCGGGCGCTGACTTCCGAAGCAGCGGACGGGGTGGCCCGGGTCCTGGGCGACGCGGGGGCGATCGCCGCGCTCGTCGAGAACGCCGTCGAGGCGGAGCCGCCCGGTGGCACGGTCCTCGTCCGCCTGGGCCCTGGCCCGAAAGTCTTCGTGGAGGATCATGAGCGAGGCGCCCCGGAGGCGGAGCGGCAGGCGGTGTTCGAGCCGTTCTGACGCGGGCGCGAGACGTCGCGCGGCACCGACCTCGGCCTTGCGATCGGGCGCGAGGTCGCCCGGCTGCATCCGGTGGCCGGATGGGTCGCCTTTGCCAGCATCGGCTTCCTCCCGACCTCGTCGTCCCGCTAGGCGCCACTGGGAAGCCCAAGCCGGCACTCCGACGCCGACATTGGCGCAGATGCCAGCTTTGCGGCGTGGAGAATCCTGCGCAGGGATAGCGCAGCCACCCGTGGCCCCAGGCCAGCGCCGGGCGGCAAGCCGGGTCGCCGCGAGGAAGCGACGGCCACGGCCCCCACATAGCCGGGCTCGGGCAGCACCGTATCGACCTGCCAGGACGTTCCAAGCCAGGTCACGACGGCTTGGTGGCCCAGGGCATCGCCTGGCGCAAGCAGCACCTCGACCGCCGAAGGTGGGACGGAAAGGCCCTGCCCCGTCGCCTTCAGGATGGCTTCCTTGCGCGTCCAGCAGCGCATGAAAAGCTCGCGCCGGAGCGCAGGCTCCGCCTGCTCGAAGACCTCGCCCTCCCGGGCGGACAACGCCACCTCGGCCAGGGCCGCGACATCGAGCGACGTCGCCAGGCATTCGATGTCCACGCCGAGCGGCTGCGCGGCAACCCCGATCAGGACATGGTCCCCGGAGCGCGAGAGGCTGAAGTGGAGCCCCTCGCCGCCATCGCCCACGACAGGCTTGCCGGTCGGCCCGGTGCGCAGCGCCACGTCCTTCGGCGGCATGCCGGTGAGATGCCCAAGCAGCCACCGCAGCGCGGCATGGCTTGCGACATAGCGCCGCGCATCGCGCTCGAAGGCGAAGCGGTTCGCGCGGTCGGCCTCCTGCGCCGACAGCAGGGGAAGCAGTTCCTGCCACCCCGGATACTCCAGGCTTGCGTGCCACAGCCGCACGGCATGGCGCTGCGCTGCAGGCAAGCCCATGGGATCGGGGCGGCCCTGCTGGTGCATCAGCCCGAGGTTGCGAGAGGCGAGGTACGGATGCGGG